>NZ_JBGONO010000004.1:0-55134 GCF_041439165.1 Enterovibrio sp. FF113
GAATACCGGCCTGTCACGCCGGGGGTCGCGGGTTCGAGTCCCGTCCGCTCCGCCATTTATGAAGAAGCCTCGTCAGAAATGACGGGGCTTTTTATCGTCTAGAATTTATCAAAGGGATAATACAAGATCGATATTTGAACCCCTATCGAGTTCATTGCCCATCTATTAGCTATTGTCACAAATCCTCCTTTACACGATCAAAAAGTCCCTCCTGTATGGATACAAATTCCCAGCACCATAGCGACGTACATCAGAAATCCCAACCCGTTACCTGCCCATATCGTTGGGTTTTTATGGTAAAGACCGTAGATCGTCCAAAGCAGGGCAATAGCTGCGTACAGCAGCCAAGTTATCAAAGATAACCCAGCAGCATGTTCACTGTGAGAAAAATATAGTTTGTACAGTTGAGGCAGTGTGGCAAGCGGGCTAACAAGCCCCATAACGAGCATGACAGGCTCGAGTGCTCTTCCAAAGCGTTCTATAAGGGTCATATTGTTCCAGGCTGACGTTTACTCATAAATTCAGACTAATGGGCGGCGTCAAAACCTGCAATGAACGAGGAGGGCGATATCGAGACTGTACCGGAAATGATTAGAGCGTGATGGTTTTACTTTCAACGACATCCCAAAGAGCTTTCACTAAAGGGTTGTCGAGTTGAGATCTCAGGCAACATACACCAAGCTCAAAAGGCTTGATGGGAGCTAGCCTGAGCCTATTGATTTTTTCTCGTACTGGGCTGTTATTTATTACAACATCTGGCGCGATCCCCACGCCACAACCTAATGCCACCATGCTAACAATGGCTTCATGGCCTGATACTTGTGCGTAAATATTTGGCTTTATCTTCATCGTCTTGAACCAAGTGTTGGCACGCTCTCTCGCTGTACCTGCTTCTGGCACTATAAATGGAATGGATGACCAATTCGGGGTATCGTTTTGAAGAGTATCGGCAAAGCTGCTGATCCCTGCAGGTGCAATAACAGACAGTGGGATTTCACTAATGGCTTCAAAAGCGATTTTATTTGGCAGTTGTTCGGGCTTTGCCGATATCGCAATGTCAGCATCGCTAGAAAGGATTTTGTCTATTGCTTGAGCAGGGTCGCCTGTTGAAACTTTCAGCTCAATCAAGGGATGACGAAGTCTGAATTCAGAGAGCAGTTCCGGTAAATGGCTATAGCTGGCTGTCACCGAACAAAATAGACGTATTTCGCCTTGAAGCTCGTTACCTGAGCCATTGAACAAGTTTTGATATTGCTGCCATTCACTGAGAATTTTGAGTGCGATTGGAAGAAGTTTTTTACCTGCCAATGTGAGTTCGACACTTCGGTTATCACGTAGGAAGAGTTGTTGATTCGCTTCTTGTTCTAGTTTTTGAATCTGACGGCTCAGCGCTGATGGACTGATGTGCATTGCCGCTGCTGTTTTTGAGAAGTTTTTGCTATCGCAAAGGTGAATAAAAAATTGGAGATGCCTGACGTCCATGAACGGTCTCTCGTGTTGCAAAAAATGCAATTACATGTTGTGAATATATCACTTTAAGCAATCTTATGCCTGTTCTATTATGAAGCCAATTCGATGGGGCAGATTGTCATGCTTACATCGCTCAGGACAGTTTTTTCTTACGGAGTATTCGACATGTCTAACTATTTCAATACCTTAAACTTACGCGAGCAATTGGCTCAGTTGGGTGTTTGCCGCTTTATGGATAAGGCGGAATTTGCTAATGAAGCTGATTACCTTAAAGGTAAAAAAGTAGTTATCGTTGGCTGTGGTGCGCAGGGTCTGAACCAAGGTTTGAATATGCGCGACTCAGGTCTAGACGTGTCTTATGCTCTTCGCCAGGCTGCAATCGATGAACAACGCCAGTCTTACAAAAACGCGAAAGAAAACGGCTTTAATGTCGACACTTACGAAAACCTAATCCCACAAGCGGATTTGGTTGTAAACCTAACACCCGATAAGCAACATACTAGTGTTGTAAGCGCGGTTATGCCATTGATGAAACAAGGCGCTGCATTGGGATATTCACATGGCTTCAACATCGTTGAAGAAGGCATGGAAATTCGTAAGGACATCACTGTTGTGATGGTTGCGCCTAAGTGCCCAGGTACCGAAGTACGTGAAGAGTACAAGCGTGGTTTCGGCGTACCAACATTGATGGCGGTTCACCCAGAGAATGATCCGCAAGGTGAAGGTCACGAGATTGCAAAAGCATGGGCTGCTGCAACTGGTGGTCACCGTGCAGGTGTTCTTGAGTCTTCATTTGTTGCCGAAGTGAAATCTGATCTGATGGGTGAGCAAACCATCCTTTGTGGCATGCTTCAAGCGGGCTCTATCGTATGTTACGAGAAGATGGTTGCCGACGGTATTGAACCAGCGTACGCGGGTAAACTGCTGCAGTTTGGTTGGGAAACCATCACTGAAGCGCTGAAGTTTGGTGGTATCACGCACATGATGGATCGCCTGTCTAATCCTGCGAAAATCAAAGCGTTCGAATTATCAGAAGATCTGAAAGATCTAATGCGCCCACTATACAACAAGCACATGGATGACATCATTTCAGGTCACTTCTCATCGACCATGATGGCTGATTGGGCAAACGACGATGCAGAACTACTAGGCTGGCGTGAAGAAACGGCTGGTACGGCGTTCGAGCAATACCCAGAGTCTGACGTTAAGATCGCAGAGCAAGAATACTTTGACAACGGTATCTTGATGGTTGCGATGGTTCGTGCGGGTGTTGAATTGGCATTTGAAGCAATGACAGCATCAGGCATCATCGAAGAGTCTGCATATTATGAATCACTGCACGAACTTCCACTGATCGCTAACACTGTTGCTCGTAAGCGCCTTTATGAAATGAACGTGGTTATTTCTGACACTGCAGAATACGGTAACTACCTGTTCGCTAACGTTGCAACGCCTCTGCTGCGCGAAAAATTCATGCCGGGCGTTGGTACTGACGTTATCGGTAAAGGCTTGGGCAATGTTGGTAATGACGCTGACAACGCAACCTTGATTGCTGTTAATGATGCGGTACGTACTCACCCAGTGGAGTGGATTGGTCAGGAGCTTCGCGGCTACATGACTGACATGAAACGCATTGCGGTTGGCGATTAATTCGCATCACTGTAAATAGAATTGAAAAACCCGGCTTCTGCCGGGTTTTTTTATGTTCTTTTTACTGTTGAGAAAGAAATTTATCCGCTGCTCTTCTCATTTAGCTTCTGTTCGAACTCCACCAATTTTTGCTCCATTTCTGCAAGCTTTTGGCGAGTGCGCAGTAACACTTGAGTTTGTACATCAAACTCTTCGCGGCTAACTACGTCCAGCTTTGCCAATTGACCTTGGATGACTTCTCGAACTTTCTGCTCAACATCATTACCCAGATCTTTGACCGGCTTCGGCATAGACTCATGGATTTGCTTGGCAATTTGCTCCAGTTTTTTTGGATCGAACATGCATTACTCCTTAATTTGATGCCGTTATTCTAAGCAACACCATACCTTTTGTCGAAACTGTCTTGCGCACTTTTGGTGAAAGCGTGTTTCATCTTGATACGTAATGATAAAAAAAAGGGCCTCATCATGAGACCCTTTGTTTACACATAAATTAATGCGCTGGTTTTTCCTCTGCGATTCTCTCTATGTCTTCCTCAAATACAGGCAGCGGCTCGTGGCGGCTAGCCAAATATGAGTAAATCACAGGCAGAACGAACAGGGTGAACAGGGTACCGATAGCCAGACCTGCAACGATAACAATACCGATACTGAAACGTTGAGCAGCACCTGCACCCGTTGCATACATCAGTGGGATCAGGCCAGCAATCATCGCTGCAGTTGTCATCAGGATTGGGCGAAGACGCACTTTTGCCGCCTCCATCACTGCATCCATTTTGCTCTTGCCGTGCAGCAGCTGTTCTTCTTTGGCGACTTCACAGATAAGAATACCGTGTTTGGTAATGAGACCAATCAAGGTGATGAGACCGACTTGAGAATATATGTTCATGGTTGCAGCGCCCCACGCAAGGGCTATCAAAGCACCACAGATAGCCAGCGGTACGGATACCAGAATGACTAGCGGATCACGCAATGATTCAAATTGAATCGCAAGAACAAGATAAATCACAGCCAGTGCTAGCATAAAGGTGCCAAGCAAGGCGCTACCTTCGGTCACGAACTGACGAGATTCTCCTAGGTAGTCATGCTGATAACCGCGTGGCAATTTCTCGGCTGCGATGCTTTCAAACCAGTCAATCGCGTCACCCATGGCAACGCCTGGCGCGGCAACCGCACCAATCGTCGCGGAGTTAAGCTGATTAAAGTGAGGCAGAGCCCGAGGCTCAGCAACCACATCAATCGTTACCAACGAGCCAAGAGGCACTGCTTCACCACTGGCAGAGCGTACGTAGTAACCCTTTATTGATTCAGGGTTCTGACGGTATCTACGTTCTACTTGCGGGATCACTTCATAGGAACGGCCATCTAGGTCGATTCGGTTGACGTAGCCATCCGCCATCATGGTACCCAGGGTGATACCAATGTCCTGCATGGTTACGCCGTACGCACCCGCTTTGTCTTTGTCGATGTTGATTTTCATCGTCGCAGAATCGAAGTTCAGATCCATATCCGCGTAAACGAACTGAGAGTTGGTTTTCACTTCAGCCAAGATTTCCGCCGCTACTTGGAACAGGCTTTCGAAGTTGCTTGGCGTAGTGATCACAAACTGAATTGGCAAGCCCGACGATGCACCTGGAAGCTCTGGCATCTGGAATGCCGTTACTGCCATTCCTGGAACATCTTTTACCTCTTCTGTCATGCGTTTAACTACATCTGCCTGACTGGCTTCGCGATCACTCCAAGGAACCAAAGACGCAATACCAAACGCTTGATTAGACTTAGGTACGCCCGAGAACACCTGTGCGAATGACACCTCTGGCTGAGAAGCCAATTTCTCGTTCACTTCGTTCATGGTGTTTTGGATGTAATCCAAGTTTGCTGTTGATGGGGCTGTACCCATCATTACCATGACGCCTTTGTCTTCTGCAGGAGCCAGCTCACTTGGAATGAACTTGAACAGAATCGGCAGGCTAACAAACACAATGACCGCGAAGGTAATGATCACAGGTCGAATCGTCATGACACCAGCCAGTAGGCGCGCGTAGCCTTCGGTCATGCGATCGAGGAAGCTGTGCACTGTGGCCTCGAACTTGTTTGGCTGCTCATTGGCTTTAAGCATTTTAGAACACATCATTGGGGACAGTGTCAGCGCGATAATGCCTGAAATAAACACCGCACCTGCCAGAGTGAGCGCAAACTCCTTGAATAGGGAGCCTGTAATGCCTCCCATCAAGGCGATTGGCGCATACACTGCTGCGAGTGTCAGGGTCATTGAAATGACCGGTACGGCGATTTCACGCGTACCAATGATTGCTGCCCGAAACGGGGTTTCGCCGAGCTTTATATGACGGTCTACGTTTTCCAATACAACGATGGCGTCATCCACCACCAGACCGATAGCCAGTACCATTGCCAATAGCGTCATCAGGTTTAGCGAAAAGCCAAACACCTGCATTATCATCGCCACACCGATTAACGACAGTGGGATTGTGATAATAGGAATGAGGACGGCACGGAACGAACCGAGGAACAGGGTGATAACCACTAGTACAATCAATGCCGCTTCAATGATGGTTTTCACCACTTCATTAATCGATTCATTGATGGCAACGGTCGAGTCATACAACACGTTCATCTTAATGGTGCTTGGCATATTGCGCTCAAGCTCGGGAAGTTTGGCCATCACATCTGCCGCGATGTTGATAGGGTTAGCGGTAGGCGCGGCATTGATCGCGGCAACCACGGCTTCAGAGCCATTGGCCGTCGCACGATAAATATCGTGGCTCTTCTCCAAAGATACCGTGGCAATATCGCCAAGGCGAAGTACCTGACCTTTTTCGGTCGAGACGACCAAGCGGCTGAGCTCTTCAGTGTTAGATACCTGAGTGTCGGCAGAGCCGTTATACACCATAAAGGTACCAATAGACTGACCTGTTGCTGACTGATAGTTATTGGCGTTCAATACACCCATCACATCGGTCGCGGTCAGGTTGAATGCAGCCATTTTCGCTGGATCTAGCCATACACGTAATGCGTATTTCAGACCGCCGTAAAGGTCAATTTTCGATACACCGTTAACGGTAAATAGCTGTGGCTTGGTCACTCGTTCTAGGTAATCAGTGATCTGGCTGGAATCGAGCGTATCTGATGTAAAGCCAATATACATGACCGCTGTAGTCGAACCCGTGGACATGCTCACTGAAGGGTCTTCCGACTCTCCGGGTAATTGTGCGCGCACCGAGTTTACCTTGGCGAGAATATCAGCCAATGCTGCATTTGGGTCTGTGTTGAGCTTCATGTAGACAGTCACCGTCGAGCTGCCAAGCACCGATTCAGACGTCATAAAATCGATATTATCGGCCTGTGCAACAGCTTGTTCTAGCGGTGTGGTAATGAAGCCCTGGATCAAATCAGCACTAGCACCATAGTAACTGGTGCTAATGGTGACCACGGTGTTGGTCATGTCCGGGTATTCACGAACCTGCATCTTGAAAATAGATTGCAGGCCGAGCAGCGCGATCAGAAAACTGATCGACACCGCCAAAACCGGACGCTTTATGAAAATATCCGTAAATTTCATCGCGACCTCATTACAGCTGTGGCAATTGTGTCGGTGGTGTCAGCGCGTCATTTTCAACAACGCGAACCTTGGCACCATTGCTCAAACGAACCTGACCTGAAGTGACGACTTTATCGCCAGCGTTTAGGCCATCAAGAACATGGGCAATATGACCTTTACGCTCACCGACCTTCACGACTTGCTGATAAGCGCGGGTATTACCGTCTTCTTCACGCAGAACATAGACGTTTTCGCCATATAGGGTGAAATTGATAGCGGTTTGATCGACCACAACTTGATCTTCAATGGTGGGCAAAATGACTTTGGCGCGAGCAAACATACCTGAACGCAACTGACCGTCGTTGTTTGGAATATCCGCTTGGATTTGAATCAGGCCACTTTGGAAGTTCACCGCAGGTTCAATAGCGCTGATCTTTCCCGTGAATGGTGTTTCTGGGTATGCATCGACAGAGATATTGATTCGTTGACCAAGGTGAATTTTAGCGATGTCTGTTTGCGGCACAGTAAAACGTAGTCGCATGACAGAGGTATCTTCTAATCGCACAATCTCAGTGCCTGGCTGCAGATATTGCCCCAAGAACACATTGCGCAAACCGACAACGCCATCAAAAGGTGCATCGATAGTACGGCGGTCGATAGATGCATTCAGACTTTCTATATCCGCTTGAAGTGAGCGGAAGTTGGCTTCTGCTTCGTCCAGTGCTTCTTTCGATATTGAGCCCTTACGGAACAAGCCCTGATAACGTTTGTACTTAGCTTCCGCTGCAGGCAAACGTGCTTGGGTACTCTTCAGGTTTGCGAGTTCGACCTTTGAATCCAGCGCAAGCAGCACATCATTTTGTTTAACTGGCTGCCCTGATTCGAAATTAATGCTGTCGATGATGCCGTTCACTTCTGTCGATAGTGTGACACCCTGATTCGGCTCGATGAAGCCGATGGCCTCAATGGTGGGTACCCATTCAGTGGCCGATAATTCGGTGACCGTGACCGGGAAATCCGGCTCAGGCATATTTGCCATGTACTCGGCGATTTTCTGTTGCTTGAACATGTTAAAGCCGATAACTGTACCAAACAGCATAATTGCCACGATCAACATGACAACAAACCATTTCTTCATTTAGATTTCTCCGGTTCTTTATGAAGGCTAATAGCGTCCCAGCAAGCCTCGACGGCATCGTCGATTGCTGAAGCGTTGAGATTTATAACACCCCGGGCCTGTTTGCGAGCTAAACAAATCGCGGGTTCAAGCCCTATCCCAGAAAGCACATCACTGGGGAGTGGTTTGAATGTTCCATTCGCGACACCAGCCTGAAAAAGGTTGTGGATTGGAGCGAAAAGCGCTTTTTCCATCGTCCTTTGTTCTGAGCTGTTTTGATAAGGCAAGCTATCAAACTGTTCGCGATTTATTGCATGGCCGTCACGACTGATGGTGAGTTGCCAAGCGTTTCGCCATGCAGTAACAAATTGTTGTTTCATCGACATATTGTCAGTCAGTCCGTGCACTATTTTCTTTGCACATTGGCTCATGACATGGTGGCGAAGTTGAGCGAGTAAATCGTTTTTATCTGAGAAGTACCGATAGATGGTACCAGCAGCAACCCCTGCCTCTTTCGCGACCATTTGCATGGAAAGGCGATCAAAACCGTGTTCTGCCAATAATCGCTCGGTGGCTTCTAGAATTTGTGTTTTTTTGTCGGACATACATTTTGCCTACAATGAATGAACGTTCATTCATTGTATTTGTTTTGAGACTGTCTGCAAGGTAAAACTATCATTGAATTTACTGGTTTTTTTAATTAAATGGTGAGTGTGTTCTCAAATCAGCGCCACGCAGAGCAGCTTGCCTCAAGCCAACAAATTCTCGCTGAGCAAGCATCTTGACGTTGCTTGGGTATACAATGCATGAGCAAACTAATACTCCATATATCCGAGGACACCATGAAACTGAACCCTGCCCAAAATGACGCTGTCCATCATGTGTCTGGACCGTGCCTAGTACTGGCAGGCGCTGGCTCAGGTAAAACCCGCGTTATTACCAATAAAATTGCTTACCTCGTTCAGCAGTGCGACTACAAAGCGCGCCACATTGCAGCCGTGACGTTCACCAACAAAGCGGCACGTGAAATGAAAGAACGCGTTAATCAAACGCTCAGCCGCCAGGAATCACGCGGGCTAATGGTGTCCACGTTTCACACACTGGGCCTCAACATCATTCGTCGGGAATACAAAAGCCTTGGCTTAAAAGCGGGCTTTTCGCTTTTTGATGATCAAGATCAAATGGCGCTGCTGAAAGAACTGACAGAAGATGAACTTGAGGGCGATAAGGATTTACTCAAACAGCTTCTTCATACCATCTCCAATTGGAAAAATGACATGCTGACGCCACTGCAAGCAGAATCTGCAGCCATGGGCGAGCGTGACCAACTGTTTGCGCATTGCTACACCATGTATCAAAAGCAGATGAAGGCGTATAACGCGCTCGATTTTGACGACCTCATCTTGATGCCCGTGATCTTGCTAAAAACCAATCAAGAAGTGCGTGAACGTTGGCAAAATAAAATTCGTTACCTGTTGGTGGACGAATACCAAGACACCAATACGAGTCAATATCAGCTAGTGAAACTGCTGGTGGGAGAACGAGAGCGGTTTACTGTGGTGGGCGATGATGATCAGTCCATTTATAGCTGGCGCGGCGCACAGCCTAAAAACCTATTGATGCTCAGTGAGGACTTTCCTTCGCTCAAAGTGATTAAGCTGGAGCAGAATTATCGCTCAACCAGTCGAATTTTGAGGTCGGCTAATATCCTGATCGCGAACAACCCGCATGTTTTCGAGAAAACGCTATTCTCGGCGCTTCCTGATGGTGAAATGTTGACCGTGCTTAAAGCGAATAACGAAGAGCACGAAGCAGAGCGAGTGGTGGGTGAAATCATCGCGCATCGTTACATGAAGCGAACTGACTACAAAGATTATGCGATTTTGTATCGTGGCAACCATCAGTCACGCCTGTTCGAAAAAGCGCTGATGCAAAACCGTATCCCCTACAAAATTTCAGGCGGCACCTCTTTTTTCGCTCGGGCTGAAATCAAAGACATCATGGCGTACTTGCGCCTACTGACCAATCAAGACGATGACAACGCCTTTCTACGTATCGTGAACACGCCACGTCGCGAAATTGGGCCAGTAACACTGGAAAAGCTCGGTACTTACGCGAACATGCGTGGAAAAAGCCTGTTTGCAGCGAGCTTCGAAATCGGGCTTCAAGAACATCTTGCTGGTCGCGGTTTGGAATCGCTCCAACGCTTCACGCGTTGGATTGTCGAATTGTCGGATCAGTTCGAGCGCGGTGATGCAGTGGATGCCGTGCGATCGCTCGTACGTGACTCACACTATGAAGATTGGCTGTATGAAAACTCATCCAGCCCGAAAGCCGCAGAAATGGCGATGAAAAATGTCTCCGACTTGTACAGTTGGATTGTGGCTGACTTAGAGGGTGACAATCCAGACAATGAGCAAAAAACACTGCGTGAAGTGGTTCAGCGTCTGACATTGCGAGACATGATGGAGCGAGGCGAAGACAGCGATGATGCCGATCAGGTGCAATTGATGACCTTGCATGCCTCGAAAGGCCTCGAGTTCCCGTATGTCTTTTTGGTTGGTATGGAAGAAGGGTTGTTGCCACACCAATCGAGTATCGACGAGGATAACGTCGAGGAGGAGCGTCGGCTTGCGTATGTGGGTATCACTCGCGCGCAGAAAGAAATGACGTTCACGCTTTGTAAAGAGCGTCGACAATATGGTGAACTGATAAAACCGCTGCCGAGTCGTTTTCTCGAAGAGCTACCCTACGATGATGTGGAGTGGGAAGAAAAGAAAAAGCCCCAGACTCAGGAAGAACGCATGGCGAAAGGAACCGCAGCCATCGCAAACCTTCGCGCGATGTTGAACAAAGATTGAAGATGACACAGTGAAATGACCGCTTCACAAAACACAAAGGCGACCATCAGGTCGCCTTTTTCGTCGATTAAATCGTATTACAGCGCCAGCATATGGTCGATAGCAGCAACGATCTCTTCGTCTGAACAATCCATACACGTACCGCGAGCTGGCATACCATTAAAGCCATTGATGGCGTGGTTATTCACAATGTCACGGCCTTGAGCGAGGCGTGGCTCCCACGCTGCGGCGTCACCTGCTAAAGGTGCACCCGCGGCCCCTGTCGCATGACAGGCCATACAATAGGTGTTGTAGACGGCATCGCCCGTGCGAGGACCAGTAGGAGCGGCCGCAGTTTCAACTGGAGCTTCACCTTCCAAATAAACAGAGCCTACCGGTGCGATTCGCTCGGCAATGGCTTCTTCAGACATGTCAGCGGCATTCGCTGCGCCCATCAGAGATAGCGCGGTGATAGCTGACACTGCTAAACGACGTAAAAAAATTCCCTTTGCGCTCACGGCTTCACTCCCAATATGTTTTTAGCTCCGAAAATTCGGGCGTTTTTTATGCTGTTAGTTATTTTTATCACAACTCGTGGTGTTGATCGGCTAACTAGGTCGATCTTTTGAGCTTTTGTGATATGACTGACTACGAAGCTATGCCGTAATTAGGTTAACTCCGTGTAAACACTAAGTGATTATAGCGCTTTAGATTGTTGCGTTAAACCGTTATGATTATGGTCATTGGCGCGGTTTTTATCCTGATTGAGCAAAAAGAGAGCGGTCGGGAAGAAAATTAAAAAAAGTGCTAGACGGCAAGGGGTGATCTCCGTAATATGCGACTCCGCCGACAGGGACAAAGCGTCCGTAGCTCAGCTGGATAGAGCGTTGGCCTCCGGAGCCGAAGGTCGCAGGTTCGAATCCTGTCGGGCGCACCAAACCGGAAATGGAAACAAATTGGCAAAAAAAGTAATGTGGTGGCTATAGCTCAGTTGGTAGAGTCCTGGATTGTGATTCCAGTTGTCGCGGGTTCGAGTCCCGTTAGCCACCCCACTCGGTGAATAGCGCAGCTTGGTAGCGCATCTGGTTTGGGACCAGAGGGTCGGGGGTTCGAATCCCTCTTCACCGACCACATTCAGAGAAAGCCCGCTCAATAGAGCGGGCTTTTTCGTATCTGCGATATAACTTTTGATAACACATCTTCAAGAAATCCTTCTCGTTTGCCTTATCTTTGACTGCGTGTCCTCACAGATCTCACCAAATAAACGCGCGTGAGGTGAGAATTCCCTACCTTTTGTTACAGCTATATTGCTCTTGGTTGAATACTTAGACGATCCCAAATTTCAGCAAGCATTGCGGTTTTGTATCTGATACACATTGGTTTTACGCGTTATTCTCCGACATTGACCAAGCATGTCGATGCTGCTAATTAGTGTATTGATGAATATTTATTCGATTAAGTGTCATATTTTCAGTAATAAGTGTTAGTTTGTTGATTTTTCGTGAAACATTTGACAGATTGTAGGGCGTTAAATTGGTCTTGTTTTGTTGATGTAAACAGGGATTGTTTTCAGACAGGCACGGAATTGTGCAGTATCAAGGGTCTGGTCAATGGCATTGCTTGAAGTAAAAAATCTTCGTATTGAGTATCCGTCTCGTCACGGCATCTTTGCCGCAGTTAAAAATCTCTCCTTTTCTATCGAACGTGGCGAAATTGTTGGCGTTGTGGGTGAGTCTGGCGCAGGAAAATCGACGGTCGGTAATGCAGTTATCGATCTTTTAAGCCCACCCGGGCATGTTGCCAGTGGTGAGGTATATCTCGAAGGTGAGTTGATCTCTGGTCTTTCGCCGGAAAAAATGCGCCATTATCGCGGCGCGCGAATTGGATTTATTTTTCAAGATCCGATGACTTCATTGAACCCACTCTTCACGGTTGAAAGACAGCTTGTAGAAACGATTACCACTAACCTTGGTTTGAGCGTTGATGAAGCGAAAGAACGTGCTGTTTCTCTGATGGAACAGGTCGGGATCCCTGATGCCAATGTGCGGATTAAACAGTATCCGCACCAATTCTCAGGTGGGATGCGTCAGCGTGTGGTTATTGCCATTGCGCTTGCTGGAGAGCCGGACTTAATCATTGCAGATGAACCGACAACGGCTTTAGATGTGTCGATTCAAGATCAAATCCTTAATCTGATCCGTGAACTTTGCGTGAAAAAGAACGTAGGTTGCATGCTCGTCACCCATGACATGGGTGTTGTTTCTAATGTGACGGACAAAATCGCAGTCATGTATCGCGGGGACTTGGTCGAATTTGGCGAAACCGCCAAGGTGTTGAATACTCCTGAGCACCCGTATACCAGAAGCTTGATTTCCGCTGTGCCTCGATCAGACATTAAGCTCGATCGCTTTCCATTGGTCAGCTACATCGAAGAAGCGGTCGACATGAAGCCGCTGGACGTGAAAACCCATTGGCTGGGTCAAAGTCAGGATCAGCGCTCGTACACTGGGCCGTTGCTTAGCGTTGAAAACGTGAACCTTCGCTTTGTCACCAAAGACTCTTTCTTTGAAAGCCGCCGTGAATATGTGCAAGCGTCGGATGACGTTAGCTTTGATGTGCATGAGGGCGAGACATTTGGTCTTGTCGGTGAGTCTGGTTCAGGGAAGTCGACCATTGCGCGAGTTATCGCCGGTTTGTACCCACCTAACTCCGGTAAGGTCACTTTCGAAGGTATCGACCTTACTGCGCTGAAAAGTGAAGCTCAGCGCCGTCCCATACGCCGTCAGATGCAAATGGTGTTTCAAAACCCGTATTCATCCATGAACCCCCGTATGAAAGTGCAAGACATCATTGCGGAGCCAATTCGTTTTCACCGTCTTGCTGAGAACGAAAGCCAAATCCGAATGATTGTGGGTGACTTGCTCGACCATGTCGGTCTTGGTCGCGCAAGCGGCATTAAGTACCCACATGAATTCTCCGGCGGTCAGCGCCAGCGTATCTCTATCGCTCGTGCACTGGCAACGCGCCCACGTCTGCTGATTTGTGACGAACCAACGTCTGCATTGGATGTGTCTGTTCAAGCTCAGATATTGAATTTGCTGAAAGATCTCCAGCAAGAGCTGAATTTGACCATGTTGTTCATCAGCCATGATTTACCTGTGATCCGTCAAATGTGCGATCGCATCGGTGTCATGCAAAAAGGCACCTTGCTCGAAGTTGCCAAGACGGAAGACTTGTTTACGTCACCCCAGCACCCGTACAGCAAGAAGCTGATATCTCTTATGCCTGAATTTAAGGGGATGAGTGCGTTAGAGGCTGCTGCCGCACCACAATAATTTAATGCCGATAGTGGAAAGGATGGTTGTGTCCGTTATCGGTTTAATTTTGCGAGACCTAGCGCTTTGCAAATACACAACAGATCGGGAGTTCGCTCCCAGCATAAGGAGTCATGCAATGAAAACCATGAAGAGCAAAATCGCCATTGCGTTGATGGCAGCGGGCTTGAGCTTTGCTGCATCAGCCGCAGACATTACCGTTGCTTATGATGCAGATCCTGTATCCTTAGATCCCCATGAGCAACTGTCAGGCGGTACCCTGCAGCTGTCACACATGGTCTTTGATCCTCTCGTTCGCTGGACGCAAGACCTGCAATTTGAGCCGCGTTTGGCATCAAGCTGGGAGCGTATCGACGACAAAACCGTACGATTCAAGCTGCGCGAAGGGGTGAAATTCCATTCTGGCAATGATTTTACTGCCGATGATGTGATTTGGACGGTTGAGCGTTTGCAATCATCACCTGATTTCAAAGGCATCTTCACGCCAATCGCGGAAGTGCAGAAAGTGGATGACTACACCGTCGATTTTATCACTGATGGCCCATATCCACTTGTGCTGCAAACCATGACGTACGTGTTCCCGATGGATGCCGATTTCTACTCAGGTAAAACCGACGCTGGTGCAGACAAATCGCAAATCCAAAAAAGCGGTTCTACTTTTGCTTCTACCAATGTTTCAGGTACCGGTCCTTTTGTCGTGTCATCTCGCGAGCAGGGCGTGAAGGTCGAATTTGATCGCTTTGGCGACTATTGGGATAAAGAAAGCCCAGGCAATGTCGACAAACTAACGCTCGTGCCAATCAAAGAAGACGCAACCCGCGTTGCAGCGCTGCTATCTGGCGATGTTGATATGATTGCACCGGTTTCTCCAAACGATCATAAACGTGTTGAGAAAGCGAAAGGCATTGATCTGGTGACACTACCGGGCACGCGTATCATCACGTTCCAATTGAACCAAAATGTGTCTGAACCGTTACGTGACCCACGTGTTCGTCAGGCCATTGCCTATGCCGTTAATAACGAAGGCATTGCACAAAAGATCATGAAAGGTTTCGCAACGACCGCTGGACAGCAAAGCCCAGCAGGTTATGTGGGTCATAATCCTGATCTTAAGCCTCGCTATGATCTGAAAAAAGCCAAATCTTTGATGAAAGAAGCAGGCTACGGCGATGGTTTCACCATCACCATGATTGCGCCAAACAACCGTTACGTGAACGACGAGAAAATTGCACAGGCAGTGGCGGCAATGTTGTCAAAGATCGACATCAAAGTGGATCTTCAAACCATGCCAAAAGCGCAGTACTGGCCTGAGTTTGACAAGTGTGAAGCGGGCATGCAAATGATCGGCTGGCACTCTGACACAGAAGACTCCGCGAATTTTACTGAGTTCTTGACCATGACGCGTAATGCAGACACGGGTAAAGGCCAGTACAACTGTGGTCACTATTCTAACAGCGAAGTGGATAAGCTGGTGGAAGCAGCAAACGTAGAAACTGACCCGACGAAACGCGCTGAAATGCTGAAAGCAGTAGAAACCACCTTGTATAACGAGGCTGCGTTTGTACCTCTACATTGGCAAAACCTAGCGTGGGCTGCGAAGTCTAACGTCGATATTCAGCCTATCGTCAATGCGATGAACTTCCCTTACTTCGGCGAATTGGTCGTCTCTGAAAAGTAAGCGGTAATCGTAGTGTTTTTGGCTCCGGGCTTTTCCGGAGCCAGTTTGTTGTTTGCGGGGCGATGAATGTTTACGTTTTTGGTTAAGCGCCTGGTTCAGGCACTGGTAGTGATGTTTGTGATCAGCCTGGTGGCGTTTTCCATCCAGGACAATCTAGGTGACCCTCTTCGGGAGCTGGTTGGGCAGTCTGTCTCTGAAGCAGAGCGAAACGAGTTACGCGATGAACTCGGCCTCAATGATCCTTTTTTTGTTAAGTATGGCCGTTTTATATCGAGCGCCGTCGAAGGAGACTTAGGCACTTCCTATTTTTATAAGCGTCCAGTCGTTGATGTAATTCTCGACAAACTGGTGGCAACGTTAGAGCTGGTTATCGCTGCTGCCATTATTATCGTTTTGGTGTCGATCCCTCTCGGGGTTTATTCCGCGATTCACCCTAATAGTTTTCTGACCAAGCTCATTATGGGCTTTAGTATCATTGGTATTTCTGTGCCGGTGTTCCTGACCGCAATCATGTTGATGTACGTGTTTGCGATTGAATTAAATTGGCTGCCCTCATACGGGCGAGGAGACACGGCTAACTGGTTTGGCTGGGAATCAGGCTTTTTCACAGTGGATGGTTTAGCACACTTGGTGTTGCCTGCTGTTTCATTGTCTTCAATTATGCTTCCCCTGTTTATTCGCCTTGTACGCTCTGAAATGCTCGAGGCGCTCAGTACCGAGTACGTGAAATTTGCTAGAGCGAAAGGGATGCCAGAGCGCAAAGTGCAATATCAACATGCGCTGAAAAATACCATGCTGCCTGTTGTCACCGTCGGTGGTGTACAGATAGGAACCATGGTGGCCTACACCATTTTGACTGAAACCGTGTTCCAGTGGCCGGGTACAGGCTTTTTATTTCTTGAAGCCATTAACCGTGTCGATACGCCGCTTATTACCGCGTATGTCATTTTTGTTGGTTTGCTATTTGTCGTCACCAATACCTTGGTTGATTTGCTGTATGGCTTAATCAATCCAACCGTTAACTTAACCGGCAAAGGAGCGTAAGTATGAGCACTGTGACCCCGAAAGCGCCTTCTCGCTGGCAACAGTTTTTAGCCTCGGATTTCTTTTACCACTTCAAGCGTGACAAAGTCGCCATTACCAGTTTTACGGCATTCATGTTGTTTATGCTGGTGGCTGTTTTTGCCCCTGTCCTGTCACCGGCCGATCCATATGATTTGTCGTCTATCGATATTATGGACTCGGAGTTACCGCCCACGTGGATGGAGTTTGGTGATGAGCGTTTTGCATTAGGCACGGATAATCAAGGCCGAGATATTCTTTCGACCATCATGTATGGCCTGCGTATCTCGTTGCTGATTGGCTTGGGTGCTGTTGCACTGCAGTTATTCTTGGGCATCGTCATTGGCTTGAGTGCGGGTTATTTCGGTGGCCGAATCGATAGCCTGCTAATGCGCATCGCTGACGTGCAGTTGTCGTTTTCTACCATGATGGTTGCCATCATCGTATCTGCGATTTTTAAAGCCAGCTTTGGTAGCGACTTTTACAGTGAATACGCCATTTTGATGTTGGTTGTCATCATTGGTTTCGCTGAATGGCCTCAATACGCACGGACTGTGCGGGCTAGTGTGCTTGCGGAAAAGAAAAAAGAGTATGTTGAAGCGGCGCAAGTCATGGGCTTTAGAGCACCGCGCATTATGTTTAGGCATATTTTGCCAAACTGCTTATCGCCGATTCTAGTCATTTCTACCGTGCAGGTCGCCAATGCGATCATGTCGGAAGCTGCGCTCTCATTCTTGGGGTTAGGCATGCCGGTTGATAAGCCATCATTGGGTTCGTTGATCAGCATAGGCTTCAACTATATCTTCTCGGGTTCTTGGTGGATCACCGCATTCCCTGGCATCGTCCTTGTTATGTTGGTGCTGGTGATAAACTTACTCGGCGACTGGTTAAGAGATGTCTTCAACCCGAAAATCTACAAAGGGTAAGCCATGTAAATTCGGAAGTGGCTATTGTCGCTTCCTTTGGCTCGCTTCAGTTTGCTAGCAAAAGCCCTGGTCATTTGGCTGGGGCTTTTTGATCTCATGCTTATTGAGTCATTGCTTTTCTATTCGTCGGGATAGCAATTTCGAGCTACGCTAACTAACTGAACAATAAAAATACTCCTCAATGGAGAAGGGCGATGCGTAGACGTTTGTTTCACTTATTGGGTGTGTTGTTACTACTGCTATCAACATCAAAGATGGTTCAGTCTGCAGAGGCAGATTGTGACTCTTCGCGACAGGGTAATTGGAATATTGTGCAGGATACGTGTCCTATTGGACAAGGCTTGTGGGGGAGAGCACCAGAAAACCTATCGGGAATATTTTGGGTGCAATGTGGGTTGCTAAGCAGCCTACCTGAGTCTGGGTTTGCCCAAAAACTGAATGGTCTTCCTAACAAAGAAGCCTTGGTTTTTCGCCAAGAAGGAAGTCAGTATCGCTGTCTTGTTGGACCGTTTGTACAATATTCAACAGCTGTGAGCGCGCGTGACGAACTGAGAAAACAGCCAGCGCTGTCGCGTGCTTTTATTCGGAATGCTCTTATGGTGGAAAATGGCGCAGAAAAAGTCACAGGTAACCCTTCTACCAAAATGAGTATCAACGGTAAGGCTAGTGGGAACGTATCATCGACTAAAGCCGATCTTAAGCGTGATTATTTTGATTTGTTGGGTTTAAGAAGTCCGAAACCTAGAGATGGCGAAAAGCGTTACACCGATGACAAGTTTGTTTGGTGGCGAGCCTCTTTGAAAGAGGCTACATCCACTTGCGAAAACGATGGAATGAAACTGGTGTCCGAATCAACACTCAGATCAATTTCAAGGAGTGCAGAGTACAAATCCCAATTGCCCACCCGTTTACCTTTTTGGGTTGCTGAGCAATATGCTTTTGATTCGATAATGATGGTACCCATGCCGCTGTCAAAAGAATCCGTGCTATTGGTACTGTGCGAATAAAAACGCATTTACCGTCATGACATGTCCACGTCTGTTCCACGCCCTTTTGCACATGTTGTGAAATCTGCTGTAGAAACTATCAACAAATCCCTCATTTTACACTTCGCTCTCTACAATGTGCCGTTGAATCAATAACGTGTAATGATACGAGCGGTATGAAGGTATGCATGGGTGTAAGACAAACAGATCTGCCATTGAAGTTGATGTGGTAGTGAAAGCAATGACGCGTACCTTATTCCTGATGGGCCTATTCTTCTCCAGTAGCACCTTTGCCACGAAGGCGTGCCCGACGCTGAAGGTTGAGCAAGGCATAGGGATTGTCTCTGCTCAGTGTCCCATAGGTGAAGGACTGTGGAGCAAGAAGCCATCACCACAAGGCGGTGCTTTTTGGGTGCAATGCGGCATTTTGGATAACCTGCCAAGCGTAGCTTTCCGACAAAGTATTGAAAAGCATATAGCCAACAACGCGGATTGGGTTTTAAAGCCAGAAGAGAAAGGCTTTCGATGCCTGCTTGGTCCTTATCAAGCATTCAACGATGCCGTTGCCATTCGCGATAAAATTCGCCAAGAGCCCGTGACGTCTGATGCTTTCATCCGTCAGATAGATTACCCAGAGAAGTCTTCTTCTCAGTCTACCAAAGCCCAGCCATCCACAAAAAAGCCAAAGCAAACCCTGAGCAAGGGAGCGACAGTGCGGAAACTCGATTCTGTTGTTGGGCTTTGGACGCCAAAGCCCAAAGGTGATGACGCACGTTACTCCATCCACCAACGAGATTGGTGGCGGGCCACCTATTTGGACGCTAAAAAGGCCTGTACGCAATCGGGAAAGAGGTTGGCATCAGAGTCAGCCATTCGCCGCGCTGTCTCGCGACAAGGTGCTAGAGAGCAGTTCCCAGCGACCATTCCGTACTGGTTAAGCAGCGGTAACGTTTACGATATTAAATTGGACATGGCGTTTGTGGCCATTTCAGACACGCTAACGTTGAATGTGCTGTGTGAGTGATGGGATAACGGCTGTTGATGACGGAAACAAAAAAGCGACCATGAGGTCGCTTTCTTTGGCTTTAAGTAAGCTTAATTTACAATTTTGCGCAATGTTTCAGTTGCGATCTTGTTGCCATTATCATTAAGAGTGAAGCGGTAGAATATGCCTTGATCCCAGTTGCTACCAGCAGGAATATAGCTGAAGCGGTTGATCTTGAAGTTGTCTTGATTTTCATTATCGTCGCGATCGTTCCAGCGAACCGTAGAGTTAAGTTGGTCTAGGGTTGCTTTCGATGCGCCGGCTTTGTTAGTGCCAAACCACCAGTAGTCCATACCCGCTAATTCGTTGTAAGGGTATTCTTCTTCTTCGTACGTGCTGATGTAACAGCCATTTTCGTTGGTATTCAGCTCCTCACCTGACATTGTCAAACCTGTCTCTCGGAACGTGAAGGTAGCTTCCGCAACCATCTCTGGGCATAGAGGGTTGAGGGCGGTGGCTTTCCAAGAGCCTATAAAGTCTACATGGCGGTCGTCACCTACTTTCTCTACTGGGTAAGTGAAGCTGATGCTTTCTGCAATGCGTCCTTTGTTATTTCCGTTTAGATATTCTTTTACGCGTGTTTCAGTATAAACATCTGTGATTGGGTCGTAGGAGCCAGACTGGGTTTCACGCAGCATCTTTGACCGTTCATTTTTATGAGAGTCATCGCGCTCAGATACTTGATAGTTGGTTAGGCTTTTCTCACTACAGTTAGCATCTGCCATACATTTGTACATGGCGCCCATTCCAACGACTTCATCCCAAGAATAAGCCTCGTCTTCGGTGATTACACCGTTTGGGTCGACCAGTTCGTAGTCGTAAACGAAGCCAACATTGTTGAACTCAGGCTTAGGTTGATAATTGGTATCACCATTACAGGCAGGCAGTTTTTGGAGATTTTCGCCTTCACCTTCCTCTACCCAAGCAAATGTTTTATTGTCTGCAACACAGCTCATGTAGATAGTTGAATAATAACTGCTAATACTGCTGTCGTTTGAGCCGGAACGCGCGACATAGTTATCTTCTTTGAGTGTGAAAATTGATGATGCTGAGCGATAGGTTTTCTCGAACATTTCATCACCAAGCGTGCGATCCGCATGAATGATGAGTTTGTATGAGATGTTGTCTTCATCACTTTCACTTCGCTGACCAAAGCGCTGGGAAGCGCTACGGCTTACAAAGGTCCAGTTTGAGCCTTTTGCCCAATGCGTCAGTTTGGTATCAGATCCACGCTCTAAATTTTCCAGAGAACCTTTCAAGTGATCCATCGCGTCGTTTTCTGACACTAGCTCGTAACTTTCACCAGTCTCTGCCGCGAGTGCTGACAAGAAGTTAGATGCTGTGTTATCCAAGCGATCAAGTTCAATTGCTTTTAGGGTTGCAATGATTGTTGAACCTTCAATAGCGTTTCGAATTTCGGTTGGAATACGGATCGCTGCATCATCAGCATTTTCGTTGATAGTCAGCAGCAAGCGAACCAAGGCGATCGCACGGTCTTGGGTGCCTAGTGCTTCGTATGGTGTGCTGATATGGCGGCCAGAAATGTTGCCCAGCAACAAGCCACCGTGCTCATTACCCAATACAAATCTTACACTCGGGTTGCTGGTATCGATATCATAAGAGCCGTCGGCCGTTGTCCATCCATCGCCACCTTCCATGCCTTGCACGAAGTACAAACCTTCAACTTGTGCATCGATAAATCGGCCGTTTTCGGGAATAGCAATATTAGGCTTTTTCGCTAGCTCACTTGAAACATCAGCACCAACTACTGGTGCTGAATCATCACTACCACAACCCGCCAAAACTAGTGCAACTGACGCTGCCAACAAAGATGTTTTAAAATTCATTTCTCACCCGAGTGAATAATTATTTGAATTGATACTTGGCTAACATGATCTGAGGTCAATAGCCTTATGGAATGAAGGTCTAATTATTGGAAGCTAATGAAAAAGGCAATAGGTTGGTCTTGATGTGCAACTATTATTGATTGGATTATCATTTAATGATGTTTGTATTGAGAGTTGGCGCACGAATACGCGATTTCTGGGCAATTCTGGGGACGGTTGCCAGCTGAGATGGTTGGTTTTTTTGATGCATTAGGGTGACTGAGTATGTTTTTTTTTCGCATAAAAAAGCCCTGCCAATTTGCACGGTCAGGGCTGAATTGCTTAGTCCGAAGGACTATCTCATGGTCACGAACTCTTCTGACCCTGTTGGGTGGATCGCGACCACGCTGTCGAAATCGGCTTTCGTTGCGCCCATTTTCATGGCGACGCCAAAGCCTTGGATCATTTCATCGACCGCGAAACCGATGCCGTGTAGGCCAACCACGGTTTCTTCTTCACCTGCGCAAACCAGTTTCATTTTGCAAGGCTGACGGTGTTGAGTCACGGCGGTGTACATGGCGGTAAAACCAGACGTATACACTTTCACGTTCTCTTCGCCGTACTGCGCTTTGGCTTCTTGCTCAGTCAGACCAATGGTGCCGATAGGTGGATGACTGAATACCACGGTTGGGATCAGGGCGTAATCCATCTTGGCGTTAGTTTTGCCATTGAACAGGCGCTCAGAAAGCTGACGACCTGCTTTAACAGCAACGGGTGTTAACTCTACGCCGCCTTCCATGATGTCGCCAACACAGTAGATACCAGACACATTGGTGTTCTGGAACTCATCGACTTTGATGTAACCGCGTGCATTGGTTTCAACGCCAGTCGCTTCCAGGTTGATTTTGCTGGTGGTTGGGTGACGACCAATCGCCCAGATCAGCATATCGGTGTTGTGTGAGGTGCCATTTTCAAAATGCAGTGTCACAGAGCCATCCGCTTCTTTCACGACTTCTTTCGGCGTGGACTGCGTATGAAGGTGCGGTCCTTCCGCTTCCATTACTTCAACAATGGTATCGATAATCATTGGGTCAAAGCTGCGAAGTGGCGACTCTTTTCGCACAAACAGATGGGTGTCAGTGCCCAGTGCGTTTAATACACCGGCGATTTCAACCGCGATATAACCCGCGCCAACCACAGCCACACGCTTAGGCTGTTCGGTTAGCTCAAAGAAGCCATTGGAATCGATGCCGTGTTCTGCACCCGGAACGTTCGGGATGGTTGGGGTGCCACCGACGGCAATCAATATGTTGTCAGCGGTGTAGTGTTCGCCGTTCACTTCAACGGTTTTAGCATCTACAAATCGACCGAAACCTTGGATGACTTCGATGTTGTTGCGACCCAGTACGGTTTCGTAAGAAGTATGAATTCGGCTGATATAAGCCTCACGGTTCTCGACCAGTTTTGCCCAGTCAAAGTTATTCACCGTGGTGTCAAAACCGTAATCAGGACCATACAGTTTGATTGCTTCTGCAATTTGAGCGCCGTGCCACATCACTTTCTTCGGCACACAACCTACGTTTACGCAGGTTCCACCGAGGTGTTGCGCTTCTATAATTGCTACTTTTGCACCGTACATTGCCGCTCGGTTTGCAGACGCTATGCCGCCGCTGCCACCACCGATGCAAAGGTAATCAAAATGTTTGGCCATGATTTTCTCCATTTAATAATTCTATTTTCCGCTGACTGGGATTATCCCAATGTTACCAGACCGATTTTTTGTTAACTGTTATTCAGACACAACCCATTGTACTAATTGGTGACCCGTTTCGGGTGCAATAATTGTTTGCAGCCAAGGTAGAATTTCTTTCATCTGTTGTTCGAGTGTCCAAGGCGGATTGATCACAATCATGCCTGACGCCGTCATACCGCGCTCTTCTGAATCCGGTGCAACACCCAATTCGATTTGCAGAATTTTACGAATACCAAGCTTTTCCAAGCCTTGGGTAATGAGATCGACATTTTTACGATAGACGACAGGGTACCAAATCGCATAAGTACCTGTTGCCCAGCGTTCGACGCTTTCACCCATCGCATCAACCACGTCTTGATATTCATGTTTTAGCTCATAAGGCGGGTCAATCAACACCACACCACGACGCTCTTTCGGGGGAAGACTCGCTTTTAAGCGTGCGTAGCCATCTTCTTTGAACATTTTCACCTGACGATCGCCACGAAATTCTTGCAGCAGCAATGGGAAATCGGTTGGGTGAAGTTCAGTAAACATCGCGCGGTCTTGATCACGTAGCAGCGTTCTGCCTACTTTCGGTGAACCGGGGTAAAAACGAAGTTCATCACCGTCATTTAAGCTGCGGATCGTGTTGATATATGGCGCGAGCGCTTCTGGCGCGTCGTCGCGTTGCCAGATCTGACCGATGCCTTGTTTGTATTCACCGGTTTTCTCAGCGTGGTCGTCGGAAAGGTCATAGCGTCCCGCACCACTGTGGGTATCGTGATACACGAAGGCTTTATCTTTTTGCTTCAGTGATTCAATGATAAGGCTCTGAACAATGTGTTTAACCACATCTGCATGGTTGCCTGCGTGGAAGCTGTGACGATAACTGAGCATGTGAGACCTGAGTGAAAACGGACAAAAGTAGCGAGCATTATCGCTTATTGCGAGATCGGATGCAGCATCGGCATTGAAAACCCGTTCATTTGCCATCATAACTAGTGCATTAGAGAAAGAAATAAAGGAACTGATCATGTCCAACCCGTTGCTTTCGTTTACCGATTTGCCTCCGTTTTCTGATATTAAGCCAGAAAATATTCAACCTGCGGTGGAACAAGCCATAACAGATTGCCGTGCAGCGATTGAGGCAGTGTTGGAAAACAACACAGATCCAAGCTGGGACACCATTTGTGCACCATTGGCAGAAAGTGATGACAGGCTCAGCCGCATTTGGTCACCGATAGGCCATATGAATGGCGTCGTGAACAGTCCTGAATTACGCGAGGCGTATGAAGCGTGTTTGCCTATTCTGTCGGATTACTCGACTTGGGTCGGTCAGCACAAGCCGTTATACGATGCTTATAAAGCGATTAAAGCGCGAGATGATTTTGATTCCTTGTCAGCGGCGCAGCAAAAAACCGTGACGGATGCGTTGCGTGATTTCGAATTGTCGGGCATTGCCTTGCCACAGAAAGAGCAGCATCGTTTCGGTGAGATCAGTAAGCGTCTTTCCGAGCTCTCTTCAACGTTTTCCAATAATGTACTCGATGCCACCATGGGGTGGAGCAAGCACATCACTGATGTGAGTGAGTTGGCGGGTATGCCAGAATCTGCACTTGCGGCGGCACAAGCACAGGCCGAAGCAAAAGAGCTGGAAGGCTATCTGCTGACGTTGGATATTCCGTCTTATTTACCTGTGATGACCTATTGTGACAACCGTGAACTGCGCGCAGAAATGTACCAAGCCTACACCACGCGCGCCTCTGATCGTGGCCCGAATGCCGGCAAATGGGACAACACGGATCTGATCAGTGAAACCCTGTTACTAAAAAATGAAATTGCTCGCCTGTTGGGTTTCGCAAGCTACAGTGAATTGTCACTGGCCACCAAGATGGCGGCATCGACGGATCAGGTACTGACCTTCCTCAACGAAATGGTCGACAAAGCTCGTCCACAAGGCGAGCAAGAGTTTGAAGCGCTAAAACAATTCGCCCAAGACACCTTTGGCGTGGAAGCATTAGAGCCTTGGGATGTCGGCTACTACTCAGAGAAACTTAAACAACACCAATACAGCATCTCAGACGAAGAGCTTCGCCCCTATTTTCCTGAAGACAAGGCGGTTGCTGGCCTGTTTGAGGTACTGAAACGCGTATTTGGTATGGACGTTAAGCGTCGTGAAGGCGTGGATGTGTGGCACGAGTCGGTCTCTTTCTATGACATCTTTGATGCACAAGGTGAACTGCGCGGCAGTTTCTACCTCGATTTATACGCCCGTGAACACAAGCGCGGTGGTGCATGGATGGATGAATGTCGTGTTCGACGCATCACTGAGTCGGGCGAACTGCAAACGCCAGTCGCCTACCTAACGTGTAACTTCAACAAACCGATTGGTGGCAAGCCTGCGTTGTTTACCCATGACGAACTGGTGACTCTGTTCCATGAATTCGGTCATGGTATTCACCATATGCTAACCCAAGTGGACGAGTCTGCGGTGTCGGGTATTAATGGAGTGCCATGGGATGCGGTAGAGTTGCCAAGTCAGTTTTTAGAGAACTGGTGCTGGCAAGAAGAGGCATTAGCGTTTATTTCTGGTCACTATGAAACGGGCGAGCCGTTGCCAAAAGAGATGCTAGATAAAATGCTGGCAGCGAAGAACTTCCAGTCGGCGATGTTTATCCTGCGTCAGCTAGAGTTCGCGTTGTTTGATTTCACTTTGTTCACCCGCTTTGACCCAGAAGAAGGGGCGAAAGTGCTGGATACATTGGCAGAAGTGAAAAGCCGTGTGTCTGTGGTGCCATCACCTGAGTGGAATCGCTTCCCGCATTCATTCAGCCATATCTTTGCTGGCGGTTATAGCGCGGGTTATTACAGCTACCTGTGGGCAGAAGTGTTGTCATCAGATGCCTTCAGCCGCTTTGAAGAAGAAGGTATCTTCAACACAGAGACTGGCGCGTCGTTCTTGGAGAATATTCTTGAGCGTGGCGGCAGTGAAGAGCCGATGGAATTGTTCAAACGTTTCCGTGGACGCGAGCCGTCACCCGATGCGTTTTTACGCCACAGTGGAATTGACGTTTAACCATTTACGGGTTTCACCGCCGATACATGGACAATAAAAAAGCACGGCAAATCGCCGTGCTTTTTTGTATCTGAACATAATCTTACGAAATGGTCAGAGGCCAATGTTGGTCGCTTTGGCGCTGCGCTTCTAGTGCCAGTTCGGCGGCCATCAGCGGATTGTTGGCAAGCCAAGTCGTGGGCAGCGTCAGTGTTAGTTCGTCACTGTTGGTATTCAACGTCACCGGCGGTAAGACATTGCTGTCACGGCGGTGGCAGAGAATAATGGCCAGTCGCAGTAGTCGCAAAATGCGGTTAGCACTGGTTGCAGACACGGCGCTTTGTGAACCGACAGGATGCAGTTGTTCGCGGTACTGGCGCAGTAATTCTGCTAGAAGCTGTTTCTGCGCTTGAGTAAAGCCAGGTAGGTCGAGGTTTTTAATCAAATAGGCAGCATGTACGCCATCTTTTTTGAAACCGATACTCATGCCAATCTCATAGAGTTCGGTGGCAGATCTCAGCATCTCTTCCGCAATAGGCTCTGCTATCCATTCATCACCACATTGGCTGAGTAGATTCAGTGCCATGTTGGCGACGTTGTCGGCTTGTGCGCGATCTAACTGATAGCGAGACTGTATGCTTTGAATGGTACGCGTGCGAATATCTTGTTGGCGCATCGTATCCATCATGCCATACACCAAGCCTTCACGCAGTGCGCCGCCTGCTAGTGTCATCGAATCAATGTCGAATTGTTCAAAAACCGCAATCAGAATTGATAGGCCGCTTGGGAATACCAAGGCGCGTTCTAGCGTCAAACCATCAATGTCGAGTTCTTCAACCTGACCAAAGCCGATGGCTTGTTTACGTAATCGGTGTAGTTTGGCGAGGGTGATCACCTCATCCATACCTTGCGCAATCATGATTTCTTGCAGCGCTTGAACCGTTCCACTTGCCCCGACGCATATATCCCAGCCGAGTGAACGATAACGCTCAACAATCGGTGCCAACACCTGTTTTGCGCCGTCAATGGCGCGAGTAAAGCTGGCTTCGGTCAATGTGCGGTCTTTGAAGTGCTGTTCAAGCCAAGTCACGCAGCCCATGTCGAGGCTAGTTAAGGCAGCGGCATCAAAGCCTTCACCGATAATAAGCTCTGTGCTCGCACCACCTATATCAACCACCAGTCGCTTGCCTTTGCCAC
Source organism: Enterovibrio sp. FF113 (assembly GCF_041439165.1). Classification (NCBI taxonomy): domain Bacteria; kingdom Pseudomonadati; phylum Pseudomonadota; class Gammaproteobacteria; order Vibrionales; family Vibrionaceae; genus Enterovibrio; species Enterovibrio sp. FF113. The sequence continues at coordinate 27,478 of NZ_JBGONO010000004.1, forward strand.
CCGAGGTATGCGCCACACCTTGATAAATGGTGCAGGCTTCCTCTTCACCGGTAATCACTGTGATGGGATGACCGAGGATTTGATTGGCTTTGGTGATGAACACATCGGCGTTTTTTGCACTGCGCAAAGCGGCGGTGGCAACAATACGGATGTTGGAGGTGTCAATATCTTGCAGGCGTTCTGCAAAAAGGGAAAGGCAGTCCCAACCACGCTGCATCGCGTCTTCGCTGAGATTGAGCTGTTTGTCCAAGCCTGCGGCGAGGCGGACTTTGCGTTTGATTTTTGCCAGCGTTTGCACGCTGCCTTGAACTTCGCGGACAACCAGCATATGAAAGCTGTTTGAACCGAGGTCAATGGCAGCGTACAGGGGCGAACGCGCGTGATCCATGCTGTGTTACCCCTGAGTGCTTTACGCTTTATTCTGTGGCGGACGACGACGACCGCGGCCGCGAGGTTGTGAACCTGGCTTGCTGCTTGACGTGTTACGGCGGCCGTTTACTTGACGCGGACGCTGTAGGCGTATCGGGGCAGGTAAATCAGTCATCAAAGCGTCTTCATTGTATTCAGACACTGGGATAGCGTGATCGATATACTCTTCGATACCCGGCAGGTTCACGGCGTATTCTTCACACGCGAAACTGATAGAGTGACCGCTTGCACCCGCACGACCAGTTCGACCAATACGGTGAACATAATCTTCGCTATCGTCAGGTAGATCGTAGTTGAATACGTGTGTTACCTGAGGAATATGCAGACCACGGGCGGCAACGTCGGTTGCAACTAGGAAGTCGATATCACCTTTCGTGAAGTCTTCTAAGATCTTCATGCGCTTTTTCTGCGGCACATCACCGGTTAGCAAACCAGCACGCAGATCATCCGCAGCCAAGTGGCCCCAGATTTGCTCGCAGCGGTGCTTGGTGTTGGCAAAGATAATGGCGCGCTCTGGCCAATCTTCTTCAATCAGCGTTTGCAGCAGGCGCATTTTGTCAGTGTTTGACGGGTAGAAGAGCTCTTCTTGGATGCGATGTCCGGTTTTTTGGTCCGGTTCTACAACAACATGTTCAGGGTTTGTCATGTGCTCAAACGCCAGTTCCTGTACACGATAAGACAGGGTGGCAGAGAACAGCATGTTTTGGCGCTCTGAAGGAGCCGGCATGCGACGGAACAAGAAACGGATGTCCTTGATAAAGCCAAGGTCAAACATGCGGTCAGCTTCATCCAGTACAACGGCTTGAATGCTGCGCAGATCAATCACGTGCTGTTTGTAGAAGTCGATAATACGACCACAGGTGCCGATAAGAATATCAACGCCATTTTCCAGTACTTCTTTCTGCTTGTCGTACGCTTCACCACCGTAAGCAAGGCCTGCGGTCAGTGAGGTTGAGGCCAGTAACGGGGCAGCATCATTATAGATCTGGATCGCAAGTTCGCGCGTCGGTGCCATAATAATGGCTCGCGGGCAGTTTTTCTTGCGGTCGGCAGGAGCCTCCGTTGTCAGCAAGTGATGGAAAGTCGCAGTCAGGAATGCCAGTGTCTTACCTGTGCCCGTTTGGGCCTGTCCTGCAATGTCTCGGCCGGTGAGCAGGACCGGCAATGCCAAAGCTTGGATAGGGGTACAATTATGAAACCCTTTTTCTTCCAAACCTTTGATGACATCGGCATGAAGTCCGAAGTCGGCAAATTTTTGCTCTGTGAGATGCGTCATTTTCATCCGCATAGAATATCAGCTTAGGCTTGCAATACGATAGTGAATACATTCAAATAGTGTGATGATTTACTGGTTGGTATATCACCAGTGACAAAAAGTAATCATTGGAGTGAAAGATGAGCGACAAGATTTTGCAGCTGACAGACGACAGCTTCGACGCAGATGTTATCAATGCTAAAGGCCCTGTGCTGGTCGATTTCTGGGCGGAGTGGTGTGGTCCTTGTAAAATGATCGCGCCGATTCTTGACGAGATCGCTGAAGAGTACGAAGGGAAAGTCACTATTGGTAAGCTGAATATCGACCAGAATGCGGGTACACCGCCTAAGTTTGGTATTCGCGGTATCCCAACATTGCTGCTTTTTAAAGACGGCGGTGTGGCGGCAACGAAGGTTGGCGCACTGTCTAAAACTCAACTGAAAGAGTTCCTAGACGCAAACCTATAATGTGACTTGTAAGCCGTGAACCGCCCAGGTCGCGGCTTATTTGTCTCTATCAGCTAGACAGTTCCCCGATCAGGTGCTAACTTATTGCACGTAAAGTGTACATCTGTTCATCTCTCGATCACACCCTGTGATTCCCAAACCCAAACTAATCAGACCTCAAATTTGACTGACAAGACACCTACCACTATGAATCTTACCGAACTGAAGAATCAGGCCGTTTCTGAGCTGGTCGCCTTAGGCGAAAGCATGGGCCTTGAAAACCTTGCCCGCCTTCGTAAACAAGACATCATCTTCGCGATCTTGAAGCAACACGCGAAAAGCGGCGAAGATATTTTTGGAAACGGCGTGCTGGAGATCCTTCAGGACGGCTTCGGCTTCCTGCGCAGTGCAGACTGCTCTTACCTTGCTGGCCCAGATGATATCTATGTTTCACCAAGCCAAATTCGCCGTTTTAACCTGCGAACTGGTGATACCATCTCTGGCAAAATCCGTCCGCCAAAAGATGGCGAGCGTTACTTCGCACTGTTAAAAGTGAATGAAGTTAACCACGACCGACCTGATAATGCCCGCAACAAGATCCTGTTTGAAAACCTGACGCCACTGCACGCAAACGAGCGTATGGTGATGGAGCGTGGTAATGGCTCTACCGAAGACATCACAGCACGTGTGCTGGATCTGGCATCGCCAATCGGTAAAGGTCAACGTGGTTTGATTGTTGCTCCGCCAAAAGCGGGTAAAACCATTTTGCTGCAGAACATTGCACAGAGCATTGCCCACAACCACCCTGAGTGTGAGCTAATGGTACTTCTGATTGACGAACGTCCAGAAGAAGTGACCGAAATGCAGCGTTTGGTAAAAGGTGAAGTTATTGCTTCTACCTTTGATGAGCCTGCAAGCCGCCACGTTCAGGTAGCTGAAATGGTTATCGAAAAGGCCAAACGCCTTGTTGAGCACAAGAAAGACGTGGTTATCCTGTTGGATTCAATCACACGTCTGGCACGTGCTTATAACACCGTGGTACCAAGCTCAGGCAAAGTTCTGACTGGTGGTGTTGATGCGAATGCATTGCATCGTCCAAAGCGTTTCTTCGGTGCTGCACGTAACGTCGAAGAGGGCGGAAGCCTGACCATCATCGCAACAGCGCTGGTTGATACTGGCTCTAAGATGGATGAAGTTATCTACGAAGAATTTAAGGGTACAGGTAACATGGAACTGCACCTGTCTCGTAAGATTGCCGAGAAGCGTGTCTTCCCCGCTATCGACTTCACGCGTTCAGGTACGCGTCGTGAAGAGCTTCTGACGAAGTCTGATGAGCTGCAGAAAATGTGGATCCTGCGCAAGATTGTTCACCCAATGGGCGAAAGCGATGCGATGGAATTCCTGCTTGATAAGCTTTCGATGACCAAGACTAACGAAGAATTCTTTGAAGCAATGCGTCGTCAGAAATCATAACGCGCACCATGCTGAATTAAAAAAGCACCGCCTAGCGGTGCTTTTTTTTGCTTGAAGAAAGACCGAGTCAGGCGCTTATCAGTTGCTAAATATGAGAATGAGCCTCAGAATTGAGCTGGCATATTATTCAGCCAGTCGATTGGGATGTACTGGCGCAGGATTTCTGGGATGAAACGTTCACTCGCTTTACTAATCATATTTTTCTTCGCCCTTTTTGGTGGGGTATCGCGTGCCATCACGATATCGCCAGATGACGTGGCGTCGCATATCGCCGATCCCAATACGGTGTCATCTATTCTGCATGCGACCACTTTGTTTGATGCTAACCAGATCCCACAGCTTGACACCTATCTGGCCTCCTTACCTGAATTGTTGCGCGAAGAAGCGCTGACCGTCGTGACTCGTCGTGCGTTGAATTTTTCTAAAATGACGCCAGAAATCGAAAAGTTTCTTGTCACCATCAGTCATCAACAGCCTAAGTATTTAGTGAAAAGTCAGGGTAATGGCTATTGGGTAACCATGCCTGCTTTTAACTATGCGGGCGAAGCGAGATGGGTACTTAATCGCTGGGAAATTAAATTGCTGGGTGATGAAGCGAACAGGCTGCTCAATTATGATCAGTTGTCCTTAGCGAAATGGCTATCGTTCTCTTCAAATGATTACACATTGCGACGAGAAGCGTTAGTCAGCTTAATCTCTAATTTATCACCGCAAGCGCTCAATAAACTTGAGCTGCTGTATCTTGGTGACAAAAATATGGACTGGAGTCCTGATAATACGGTTTTGGCAGCGTTAGCCACCCAAACCCGCAGTAACGCGCTGTATAGCTTACTTTGGCTGCGACGCACTGATAGCGCCAGTTTGGAAGTGTTGCGGAAGATGGATACCCCTCCTGTTAGCCAACAACATATTGATCAGATGATCGCCGCCACGGTTAACCCCGTATTGGCGGAGATGGCAATCAGACAGCTAGCAGGTTTACATCCTCTTCCTGACGATGTGAAAACGTTTTTGCTTAAGCAGATTGGCGATCGTCAGCGCGGTAAATCTATTGCAACGCTGTTGGCTGAACAGGGTCACCGTGTTTGGTTGGAGCAATTGCTGCAACAAGTCTCGGGTGTCACTCGTCGTAATATCGAGAATGGACTAGATAGCGTCAAAAGCTGACTGATAGACCTTTTGTTTTCATTTTTACAAACGTGTTACCCGCGACACATCCCGTTATAATCGAATCCTTACATCTCATCCGGGAAGGCTATGAAATTTACTGATTTACGCGTGTTTATCGACTATTTGGAATCTGTCGGTGAGTTAAAACGCATCTCTCATCCTGTCGACCCAAATCAAGAAATGACAGAAATCGCGGATCGCGTCTTGCGTGACGGTGGCCCCGCGTTATTGTTTGAAAACCCGGTCGGTTACGATATTCCCGTGCTAGCAAACCTGTTTGGAACACCAAAGCGTGTCGCTATGGGCATGGGGCGTGATGACGTCACCGCGCTGCGAGAAGTCGGTAAATTGCTGGCATACCTCAAAGAGCCTGAGCCGCCAAAGGGCTTTAAAGATGCGTTAGACAAGCTGCCTGTGTTTCGACAAGTGTTAAACATGCCAGCCAAAAAACTGCGCAAAGCACCGTGTCAGGACATCGTGTGGCAAGGTGATGACGTCGATCTTGATAAAATTCCTGTGATGAGCTGTTGGCCGGATGACGTGGCACCGCTGCTGACATGGGGATTAACCATCACCCGTGGGCCGAATAAAAAACGCCAGAACCTCGGTATTTATCGTCAGCAGAAAATCGGTAAAAACAAAGTCATCATGCGTTGGTTAGCACACCGAGGCGGTGCGCTGGATTTACGTGAATGGATGGAAACAAACCCAGGCGAACCCTTTCCGGTGTCTGTCGCCTTTGGCGCTGATCCTGCGACGATTCTTGGTGCGGTCACGCCAGTGCCGGATACCTTGTCAGAGTACGCGTTTGCGGGTTTGCTTCGAGGCAGTAAGACCGAAGTTGTGAAAAGCATCAGCAATGATTTAGATGTACCTGCCAGCGCAGAAATTGTGATGGAAGGCTACATTGATCCGAATGAGTTTGCTGACGAAGGGCCATATGGCGATCACACAGGCTATTACAACGAAGTAGAACGTCATCATGTGTTCACCGTGACGCACATTACCATGCGTCAAAAGCCGATTTATCACAGCACCTATACAGGCCGTCCACCGGATGAACCAGCAGTGCTTGGCGTCGCATTGAACGAAGTATTCGTGCCTATTTTGCAAAAGCAATTTCCCGAGATTGTGGATTTCTATCTGCCGCCGGAAGGCTGTTCGTATCGCATGGCGGTAGTGAGCATGAAGAAACAATACCCCGGGCACGCCAAGCGCGTGATGATGGGTGTGTGGTCTTTCTTACGCCAATTTATGTACACCAAGTATGTCATCGTGGTTGATGAAGACGTTGATACCCGTGACTGGCACAGTGTTATTCAAGCAATGACGACTCGCATGGATCCGATGCGTGACACGCTGCTTATCGAAAACACCCCAATTGATTCTCTCGACTTTGCATCACCAGTTGTGGGGTTGGGCTCCAAAATGGGCATCGACGCCACCGTTAAATGGGAAGCGGAAACCGTCAATTACCCTTCGCCAAATGATGCGCAGCCTGATCTGGAAAAGCTTAAAGAAGCAATGCTTGCTGTGCGTGCACAGTTGCCAGAAATTATTGATCTCTACCTGCCGTCTGAAGCCAATGCGAGTCGCATGGCATTGGTGACCATTAAGAAAGATTCTGTGGGCCATGCTCCTCGTGTGATGGAAAGCATTTGGGCATCATTGGGGCAAATTATAGACCTCAAATTCGTCATGGTATTTGATGATGGTGACGTCAATGTACGCGACTGGAACGATGTAATTTGGGCAATAACCACCCGCATGGATCCGGCTCGTGATACCCTGTTCGCGAAGTCGCCTACGGATGATTATCGAGAAGACGCTCGCGGTGATGCATCGCCAGTTAGCGAGTGCGGGTCTAGAATGGGGTTAGATGCCACCAATAAATGGCCGGGAGAATCGACCCGTGAATGGGGAACACCCATTGCCAAAGATCCGCAAATTGTTGCGAAAGTAGACGAAATGTGGGGCATGTTGGGTATTTAATCCATGTATAAAGTAAACCTGATGCCAGCAGGAGCCCAGTTTGAGGTTGCTGCGCACCAAACACTATTACAAGGCGCGCTCAGCGCAGGAATACCATTTCCTAACCGTTGTCAGATCGGTGCTTGTGCAACCTGTCTTTGCAGGTTGATAGAAGGTGATGTGCATTATCACCTGGAGCCTATGCTCACCGAACAAGAAAAAGAGCACGGCTGGATATTTGCCTGTCAGGCCATTCCCAGCAGTGATCTGGTGGTTAGTTTTGAGGAAAGCGATGACTATTAAATGTGAAGTAACGTCAGTGTCGTCACTGACCAATAACACCTATCGAATTTTATTAAAGCCTGAGCAGCCTGTGAGCTACAAAGCGGGTCAATACCTGCTAGCGGTGATGGGTGAGAAAGACAAGCGTCCATTCTCGATTGCCAGCAGCCCATGCCGTCAAAATGGCCATGAGCTTGAATTGCACATTGGTGCAGCAGAAGAAAATGCCTATGCTATGGATGTGGTGAAAGCGGCTCAAGCTGCGCTAGAAAAAGGGGATGACTCCTTTTTGATTGAAGCGCCGCACGGTGAAGCTTGGCTTCGTCAAGAACGCCAACGCCCATTAGTTCTGATTGCGGGTGGTACAGGTTTTTCTTACGTGCGCAGCATGTTGGATCATTGTCTGAGCCAAGGCTTCAAGCAGCCGATTTTCCTTTATTGGGGCGGACGTGATATCAGTCAGCTTTATGCCAATGATGAAATGGAAGCGTTGGCATTGAAAAACAGCCAACTGACTTACATTCCTGTCGTAGAAAACACACCGCAAGGTTGGGCTGGCAAAGAAGGCAATGTGCTGCAAGCCGTGATGGAAGACTTCGTGTCGCTGTCAGCCTATGACGTGTATATCGCGGGTCGCTTTGAAATGGCAGGCGCGGCACGCGAAATGTTTTGCACCGAACGCGGCGCAGAGCGTGACCACTTGTTTGGCGATGCGTTTGCATTTCTATAACGTAGCTTCGCTAAGCCGATAAAAAACCGCCAATTTGGCGGTTTTTTTTATTTATGCGTGAGTGTGGTTAGACGCCAATATTTTCTTTTTCACCCAAGTTTCATTGAGCCAGAGCGAGGCCAAAATCACTGCGCCCCCCATCGTAAGTGTCCCCAGATCCGCATCGCGGTTCCAGATCAGCACATTGACCACAATACCTGCTGGTACCAGCACATTGTTCATCACCGCCAGTGCGCCAGCATTGACGAGTGTCGCTCCCTTGTTCCACAAGAAATAGCCCAAGCCTGATGCCACAGTACCAAGGTAAATCAAAATGCCCCATTGCAACGATGTGGTGGGCAGCTTGTCTGTGTTGCCGAGCAGCAGAAATGCAGGCAAAGCCACACACAATGCGCCAAGGTAAAACAGGCCAAACACCGTGTGTTGCGGCACGTCTGTCTCTGTGCGTTCCATCAAGAATTTATAGCTGACCTGGCCAATGGCAAAACAGAGGTTTGCACCCTGAACAATCAAGAAACCCAGCATAAAGTTTGGATTCACCGACGCGAACTTGATCATTACCGCGCCAAGCACGGCCAGTGCAGCCGTCATCAGATACCAGGGAGAGAAGCGGCGATGCAGTAAATCATACGTCAGCGTGACATAGACGGGCGTGAATACCGTGAAAAGGAGTACTTCTGGTACAGAGAGATATAAAAAGGATTGGTAGTAGAAGCAATACATGAGGCCAAGCTGAATGCCACCAATGGCCATTAACTTAAGCATGAGCGGACGAGGCACACCTTTGAGGCGTAAAAATGGCAGAAAAACCACCGCCGCCAACGCCACCCGGGTAACGACTGAAAACCAAGCATCGACCTGTCCGGCAAGGTAAACGCCAATTAAGCTGAAAGAAAAAGCCCATAAGAGGGTAATAAACGCGAGGTATCCCATAACGATCCATATTTGGTAAGAAACTGCCGCAAAGTGTACCGGAAATTGCGTCAATAGGTAGGGATCGAGAATCTGGACGGATCAGCGTACTTGGCGTGTGCGATCAGCTTGGTAGCGGCACCATCAGCATGTCGACAGGGGTTTTATTGATCAGTTGTTTGGCGGACGAAATTAACGCACTCCAAAAATCTTGATGATGACCACAAATGACGAGATCAATGCCGAAATGGCCGATAGATTCGGTGATCTCCTCGGCTAAGTCACCACTGGCGACCAACGTATGAGTGACGGGAATATCCACGTGTTTTGCCAGCGTGTTCAGTTGCGACTGCGCTTCATCAATAATGTGGTTGCGCGTTTCCACCAGATTGACGTCTATGAGGCCTGTGTAGAGTTGCGCGTAGTTGACGTCGATGTGGATCAGTGACAGTTTTGCTCCGAGGGGTTTAGCCAGATCAGCGCCTTTTTGAACCAGTGCTTCGCTGTCGGCAGAGAGATCGACCGCCACCAGAATGTGTTTATAACCCATAGCCTGACTCCTGAATAAAACCGTAAAACGATACCCAATCCTCATCAATATTAGTGGAGTTTCCTTCGCAATGTATGGCGTCGTTTGCTCATCTGATGGGGACTTTTGGATATATTCGTCATGAACATCAATCAAAAACTATCATTGTCTCCAAAACAAGACTGTTGCAGAGATCCCAATGCCGATGTGTGCTTGGTGAACGTGTTACTACAGATCGACTGGCGGGGTTGAATTAACGTTCACCGACAGACAAAATGACTCTCAGATTGAATAGAAGGGAAACAATAGCATGCTAGCAAAACCCATGATTGAGCAACTGAATGCGCAGATTAATTTGGAGTTTTTTTCATCAAACCTATACTTACAAATGAGTGCATGGTGTGAAGACAAAGGATTTGAGGGTGCAGCGCAGTTTATGCGTAAGCATGCGCAAGAAGAAATGGAGCACATGCAGCGTCTATTCACCTACGTGAGTGAGACCGGTGCGATGCCGATATTGGGCACGATTGAAGCGCCTCGCCACCATTTTGAATCGCTTGGTGAAGTGTTTCGTGAAACGTACAAACATGAGCAACTCATTACTGAGAAAATTAATCATTTGGCACACGTCGCGTTCACTACGCAGGACTATTCTACATTTAGTTTCTTGCAGTGGTATGTCGCTGAACAACACGAAGAAGAAAAAATCTTCAAGAGTGTGATTGACAAGATTGAACTGGTAGGGGAAGACGGAAAAGCCCTCTTCTTCATTGATAAAGATTTGGCAGAAATGGCCAAACAAGCACCCACTTCTGTGATGGATAGCCCTGTGGCTTAAGACGCATATTACGTCTTCGCTCGGGCTTCCCTTAGGCAACAATGGGAGATGAGACCATGAGCGGAGACGCCTTAATTATCGCGATTTTCTTTGTTACGCTGGCGAACATCCTGCGTTATGTGAGTTCACTTCGTGTTTTACTCGTGATGATGCGAGAAGCCAACCCACTGCTGTATCAGCAAATGACCCGTGGCAATAATTTCTTTTCTTCCCAAGGAGATATCAGCCGACAAAAGCGGTTATATCATTACATTCGAAGTCAGGAATATCTTCATCACCACGATACGGCTTTTATTGCCAAGTGCAACAAAGTCAGACACTTGTTTATTTTATCGACCGCCCTTGTACTCGCTTTGGTTGTTTCACTCTTTTTTGTGGCGTTCGCAGGTCTTTAAGTTTTTTCTTTGCAAACACTGAAGCGACTAACAAAGCCGAAGCTCTGGCCTAACGAAGGCTCTTAGCAAAAATCAAAAAACGCTGGCAGTTGTCAGCGTTTTTTTTGTTACCCTCGACACCAATAATTCAAAGACCTAAAACCAAAATACCTGACGATAAGGGGTGAGCGACGTGGATCGATTCATGGCGTGGTGGCATTCGAGTTCTCAAAGCATCAATTTAGAATGGGTAGAACACATTGCCGTGTTGTTGGCGATGGCAGCATTTGCTTGGTTAGTGTGGCACGTCGTCTTTGGACGTTTGGTCGCGATTTCTCAAAAGACAAAAACCGAGTGGGACACCATTTTACTGCAAACAGTGAGCACGCCCATTAGCGTGTTGATATGGCTATGGCCATCGAGTTATGTGCTCGACAGCCTGTTAGCAGCCACGGCGAAAGTGAGTGAAAGCTGGCTGGTGGTGTCGCGTCGGGTGCTTGTTTTTGCAGTCATCCTTTGGATATTGCTGCGTTTGGTTAATCGCATAGAAGCGTATTTGATGAAATCCGATACGCGCGACCAAACCACGGTGTCTGCGATGGGGCATATACTGCGCTTGTTATTAGCCGTCGTGGGCGTATTAACGGCGCTACAAGCATTTGGTATTAGCCTGACAGGTCTTCTCACCTTTGGTGGTGTTGGTGGCCTTATCGTGGGTTTAGCAGCCAAAGATTTATTGTCGAATTTCTTCGGGGGGCTGATGATTTATTTCGATCGGCCTTTCAGTGTGGGCGATTGGATTAGCTCTCCTGATCGCAACATCGAAGGCACGGTAGAGCGCATCGGTATGCGAATGACCATGATCCGCAGCTTTGAAAGCCGCCCTTTGTATGTGCCGAACTCGGTATTTAGCAGCATTGTGGTGTTGAATCCTTCGCGCATGCAACATCGCCGCATCAACGAAACCATTGGCCTTCGCTACAAAGACGCCGACAAAATGGCGGCCATTGTGACGGATGTGAAAGCGATGCTGGAGACCCATCCCGACATTGAACAGCGGTCGACCTTGATGGTGAATTTTGATGCCTTTGCAGGCTCGTCGCTTAACTTCTTTATTTATGCCTTCACCAAAACCATCAATTGGTCTCGCTATCACGAAGTGAAGCAGGATGTAATGCTGAAAATTGTCGATATTGTTCATGCACATGGTGCAGACTTCGCGTTCCCATCGCGCACCATCAGCTTTGATAAAGACGAGATGACTGAAGCTGCCATTCCCGTGCCTGAGGCTATCCAAGCAGCATCGAACAAGCACTGAATCAGACAACACACTGGCTCAAGCGGATCTGGGCGGCTACAATGCCGCCCTATTTAATGCAGATCGTTGTTAAAGCAGTAGAGTGAAGAGATGAAGCAAGTTGATGTAGTGATCATTGGCGCAGGTGCAGCAGGCTTGATGTGTGCCGCGCAAGCGGGTAAGCGCGGTCGTTCCGTGCTGGTGGTCGATAACGGCAAAAAACCAGGACGGAAGATTCTGATCTCCGGCGGTGGTCGTTGCAACTTCACTAACTACGACGTTACGGCATCTAACTTCGTCTGTGGCAATCCGCATTTTGCTAAGTCCGCCCTGGCGCAATACAGCCAGTGGGACTTCTTTTCCATGATCAACGAATACGGAATTGCATGGGAAGAGCGTGAGCACGGCCAGCTATTTTGCATTGACTCGGCGAAAGATATCGTCGAAATGCTGCTAAAAGAGTGCGATATGCCCAATGTCGAACAACGCTATCGTTGCGATGTGCATAGCATTGAGAAAAACGAAGACGGCTTCACATTAAAACTCGATACCGACACGGTAGCGTGCCAGTCATTGGTGGTGGCAACAGGTGGGCTATCAATGCCCAAGCTCGGCGCAACCCCATTCGGTTACCACATTGCAGAGCAGTTTGGCTTGAAGCGCATACCGACCACCGCAGGCCTAGTGCCATTCACTTTGCACGACAAAGACAAGGCTGCGTTTGCTGATTTGTCTGGTATTGCCATTCCGGTCACCATCACGTCAGAAAATGATGTGACCTTTAAAGAGAACCTACTGTTTACTCATCGTGGTTTGTCTGGCCCTGTGGTGTTGCAGATAAGTTCATACTGGGTGCCCGGCGAGAAAGTCACGGTGAACTTGTTGCCGGATTTAGATCTGGCTGACACCATCAACGCGATGCGTGACAAACATCCGGCGCAGAGCCTGAAAAACAGCTTGTCACGATTGCTTCCAAAGCGTTTGGTCGAAGCCATGATCACACGCGGTGATATCGAAGATAAGCCGCTCAAGCAGCTCAACCCCAAAGAGATTGCGTCGCTGGCGGATTATCTGCACCAGTGGAATATCGCCCCGAACGGCACAGAAGGCTATCGCACGGCGGAAGTCACGCTGGGCGGCGTGGATACTGATGAACTGTCTTCAAAAACCATGGAAACGAAAAAAGTCTCAGGGCTATATTTTGTCGGCGAAGTGATGGATGTGTCTGGCTGGCTGGGGGGGTACAACTTCCAGTGGGCATGGAGTTCCGGCTGGGTTGCAGGGCAGAATGTGTGATTAGCAGTAAGTAAATGAAAGACTTGAATCGAGGTCTGGCGCTTCCACTTTTAGGGGGAGGCTGACCTCGGGCTTAGTGCGCAAAATTTATTCTCTAAACGATAAAAATAAACCTTTACAAAAATAGGCGTTCGAGTATTATTCACCTCGCTCTGTTGAACAGGGTTATTAATGAAAGACGTAAAAGTAAAAGTAAAAATTCAGTTTGCCTTCCAATTGTTGTGCCCTCTGTGTTTCCCTTAGCTTCATCGTAACATTCAATAATTCAAGCTTTCAGTGCATCGCATTTTTGCGAAATTTTTTATGAATTAATATTAAGGGACACATTATGTCTAACAAAACAACTGGTCTAGTAAAATGGTTTAACGAAGAGAAAGGTTTTGGTTTTATTACTCAAGACAACGGCGGTGCTGACGTATTCGTTCACTTCCGTGCTATCGCTTCTGAAGGCTTCAAAACTCTGGCTGAAGGCCAAAAAGTATCTTTCGAAGTTGAGCAAGGCCAAAAAGGCCCACAAGCTGCTAACGTAGTAGCTCTGTAATTTCGAAAGAAGAGCGCAGGTGGTTATCCATCTGCGTTTTTTTTCGCCTGCAATAAATCGTTCTCGCTCTAAGCCTTCTATTTACAACTCTTTTCTAGATTACAATCACTCTCCAAAAATATCAGCACTGCAATTTATCATCACATCCCGTGCTTAATGATGCCTGCATGACGTTACATTTACGTTTTATTTCACATTCTTGAATATATTTTAAAAAATAAATCACACATGTTTCATGTGGCGCGATTTGTTATTTTTAAATTTTGTAGATTTTGAAAAAGGCGCCACGTAATAGCAGCGCCTTTTTTTATCGCAAAAACAACGTGAACATGATCTTTTGCCACCATTTTCCATACGGCGGTGTCATCAGCTTGCCGGGGTTGAACTTGCCTCGGCTGAGCACGGTTTTGGCATGGCTGAAAGTGCGGAAGCCTTCGATGCCGTGGTAGTGACCTAAACCAGATGGACCTACGCCGCCAAAAGGTGCGTCATCGACGGCAACCTGGGTAATGGTGTCATTAACGGCGATAGAGCCTGAGTGCGTGTGTCGGATGACATGACGCTTGAAATCTTCATCAAAGGACATCAAATACAGGGCTAATGGTCGCGGCATGTTTCGAATGATCGTGAGCACATCCTGCACATCGTGATATGTGATGATGGGCAGCAAGGGGCCGAAGATTTCTTGCTGCATGATGACGCTGTCTGCGGGCGGGTTGATCACCAGGTGAAGCGCCATTTTTCGTGTTGCAGGCAATATGGCTTCCTCACTCAGCGGGATAACCGTGACGCCACGCTTTTGTGCATCATCAATCAAAGACTCCAGTCTGGCGAATTGGCGGTCATTGATAATGGCCGTGCGATCATCGCTTTGAATACCCTCGGGGTAGGCGGCCTTCCATTGAGCGCGAAGCGCTTCGACGACATCATCCAGTTTATCTTCATGAACATAAAGATGGTCGGGGGCGACGCAGATTTGCCCCGCATTGAGGTTTTTGCCAAACAACAGACGCTCCGCCGCGATCTCGGGGGCAATGTCGGGGGCAATAATCACGGGGGATTTCCCGCCTAACTCTAGCGTGACAGGTGTGAGGTTTGCGGAAGCCGCTTCCATCACTTTTTTGCCCACTTCGGTCGAGCCAGTAAACAGCAGGTGATCGAAAGGCAGCTTGGTGAATGCGGTTGCCACGGCGACATCACCTTCAATGACACTCACTTTGTCTTCAGAAAACGCCTCTGTGAGCATGGTTTTGACAACCTGATTGGTGAGTGGCGTGAATTCACTCATCTTGAGCATCACGCGGTTGCCCGCCGCGATAGCTGTCATCAAAGGGATCAGGCTTAAGGTGATCGGGAAGTTCCATGGCACGATGATGCCGACAACGCCAAGTGGCTGATAATGAATTTCAACCTTGGCGGGGGCGAGCAAAAGACCGGTGGATCGGCGCGAAGGTTTCATCCAGCGTTTGAGCTTGCGCTTGGTATAACGAAGCATCTGAAAGCACGGCATGATGTCTGCCATCAGGGTGTCGGTGCGACTGCGATGACCATAATCTTGCGATAATGCGTCAACTAACGCGTCGGTATGGATTTTCAGTACGCGCTGCAGACAAGTTAAGTCTTGAATGCGCTCGGCATAGCCAATGTCAGGGATTTGTTTACCCAATTCGGTCAGCTTAGAAAACTGTGTTTCTAAGGCATTTATCTGCTGTTCAAGCGGCGTATTGGCCGCCATTGATACCACGGTCATGTTTGTGCGTCCTGTGAGCGATATCTGTTTCATAACAGTAAAGTCAGACTTGCCGGCTTGCAAGTCTTAGGTGCGCTATTGTGATAACGCGATATGTTGCCGATCTGCTTCGAACATGAGCATAAATTGATGAAAGTATGCAGATATGGCGCGAGCGTTCTCCTGTTCACCTAGCGCGGCTAAGATTTCAATGCCGACTTCACAGGTGCAGAGTGACCCCGAGGGTTGATTGCGGCGCAGTGAATAGGCGGTTGTCAGCCCTTCGGGCAAGGTCACCGTTGGTATATCTTCCAGCCAAGGGCTCTGGCGCAGCATCTTGTGCGCCTGCTGCCACGTTGCATCCACGATGATGAAATGCAGAGGCTTTTCGTATGGCTGTCTGTTTGATGATGACGGGTGACATTCTGTCAATCTCTCTAGCGGGGTCGCCGTTTCGCTTGGAAATACCAAAAATGGCTGAGCCGCAGGGTCTGCCAGTAAGGTCAGCAATTCTGCTGGTGGTGTTTTTCGGTGCCAGATGTGACGTCGACAAAGCGGCAGTGAAGCTTCCAAAAGCCGACCGGTATTGGTGGCGCGGTTGGCTTCTGTTTCGTGCATTAATAGTTCAATACGCACATTGCTGTTTAACGACGGAGTTTGGTCGCACAAGCAGTTGTAATGAAAGCCGCAATGTTCACACGGCGCAGGTTTGGTTGGCAATGTGTATTCCTCGCCGTTCAATTAGTTAAGCGTAACGCCTTCCTGTTGCGGATAAATGCCATCTGAGAACAGGTAGGTATCGGCAGCGTCAGGCAGATTAACCTCGGGGGCAACCGAAGGGTTTGAGGGATAACGGTTGCCGTCAAAGTGAAGCACGCGGGTGGAGGCTTTGGCGCCACCGCCACCGACAGGCATGATCAAATCACGCCAGCCATTGTGCGTCGTATTACTCATTTGGAAAGGGAGATGAACCAAGCTTATACGGCTGTTGAAGCGCCAATCGCCGTTTTGGTTAGCAAACACTAACAAGGTGCAGCCACCGCTGCCGCACCAGTCGGTCAATACCAGTAATTCGTTGTTGCCATCGTTGTTGAGATCTTCGCTCAACCAACGATAACGTGTGCCTACTACTTCGGTAGCAGCCTCACCCAAATAAGCTTTCAACGCCGCATCAACCTTTGGGTTGAACTCCGCTGAACCTTCCACACCCTGTGACATTTTGGTCGCGTCTGTTTTGCTGCCAACCATCAAAGACAAGGTTAACCCTTGCGCGCCGAGACTGTATTCGCGGCCATTGACGATCTCTTTGTCAGCAGTCAGGGTCAGTCCATTTCGCTCAAACAGACGTTCACTCACCAGGTACTGGCCTTGATGGCGAGTCATCATGACTTGCACGGCATTGGCGTTCACTTGCTGCCAAATGCCTGTTTCGATGAGTTCTGGCTCATTGGCTTGCTGATAATGCGTGGTGGCAGAATGATCTGAGTTCAGGGTGACTGTGGTCGTCAATCGGGTATCACCAAGTGTGGTGACTCCTTGATAATTACCGACCCACTCTTGGGTGGGGTCATCTGCCGATAACGTTGCGCAGCCGTGCCATGATTGCTTGCCCTTGGTGAAATTGGATGTCCAGCCATAGATGCTGTCACTCATGCCATCGCTACAAAGCTCAGGACGGAGCGTCAGTGTTGCGCCATCGGCCTGATAAATTCGTGCTTCTGGACTAATGTCTCGAGCAGTGAGCGTGACGTTTTCGCTGTTATGCCCTAAGCGACTAAATTGCAGTGTATTGCTTTCAGCAGACACTCCCCAGAAAGGCTCCGTGCCCGAAGCGACTGTGCGGTCACGGGGTTGTTGGCAGCCGTCAATTTCTGCTGACATCAGGTTGAGTTGCGTGACTTTGAACGTGGCAGGGTAGTCGGCTCCAAACCCGTCTGATGATGGCGCAACCAACTCGCCAACGACTTCTCCATAGATGGAGCGATAAGGGCTTGCGCTTAAGCCTAAGCCTTGCTGTGTAAGTGATGGGTCGAGTTGCAGCCAGTATTGGCTGTTACTGCCGCACGGCGTGATAGCACGCACTTCATGGCTCAAGGTGACTTCACCACGTAGCATAAAACGTTGCGGGACTGACGTTGGTGCCGATTGAGGCGATGATTGTGTTTGTAAATCATCAGAGTTTCCCAGTTCAACGGGCCCAGATGGTGATTGGCTGCAGGCAGAAAGCAGGCTAATAATAACAGCGAGGCTCAGCAGTTTTGGAAGGCGGTGATTTGGAATTGGCAACGGAGATTCCTCTTCTCTTTCATGGGCTAAAAGGGTAAAACCATGATGATGGCATTCACACCAATGGGGAGATTATGGCGTATTGGCTATTAAAAACCGAGCCTGATACTTTTTCTATAGACACCTTAAAACAGCAAAAGGTCTCGTGCTGGGAAGGTGTGCGCAATTATCAGGCGCGAAATATGATGCGTGATGGAATGAAAGTTGGCGATCTTGCGTTCATCTACCACTCCTCGTGCAAAGATGTGGGTGTGGTAGGCATCGCTGAAGTGGTGAAGGCCGCGTATCCCGATCATTTTCAGTTTGACCCTGAAAGCCCTTATTTTGATCCCAAAAGCTCACCGGAAAATCCACGTTGGATAATGGTCGATGTGGCCTATCGTCAGCATCTGCCGTACTTGTCGCTGGCGCGGATCAAAGCGAACCCTGCGTTGGAAGAGATGCCGCTGGTCAAGAAAGGCAGTCGTCTCAGCATTATGCCCGTCACTGAGATGCAGTGGAGCGAAATCCTTGCGATGTCGGAAGCACGCAAAAGGTAGCCGTGGGTAGCGTCAGTTAAATTGGCGAATTAGGTCAAGTGACTGAAAAAGAAAACGGCAGCGGGGGGAATCGCTGCCGTACTGCATCTTATGTATCTGTTATAGCACACGCTTTACATTATTGCTTTTCAAGCCAACACAGCGTTACAGCAGGTGTGTTTCAAGATAGCGAGCCACTGCTTCGTCTGCATGACTGCCGATCACTTCGTTGTTAGGCAGTGTGGCTTTTACGCGTGGATGCGCAGTTTCCATCACCAAGCCTTTCTTCGCGGCACTCAACATTTCCACGTCATTCATGCCATCGCCAAACGCGATACATTCATCAAGGCTAAAGCCTTTGATTTCCGCAACCGCTTTTAATGCTTCGCCTTTCGATACACCAGCGGCCATAACTTCAAGACAAAATGGCGTAGAAAAAGCCACGCTGACTTTATCGCCGAAGGTGTCGATGAATTTCTTCTCATAGGCCGTCAGGTAATCATGATCATGACGAATGAAGAAGATTTTCGCTACGTCTTCAAGTGGCGGATTTTCTGGGTCAAACAGCGTAAAGCTGAAACCTGAATCTTTGTGGTATTTCGCTAAATCTTCGTCAACGCGGTTCAGTAACCAATCGTTCTCACGATAGATATGAATCGTGACGGTTTCATCGTCCTTCATCATGTTGACCAGTTCTGTGATTACTTCTGGTTCGACATTGCGGCTGAAAACCAAGTTGTCATCCGCGTCGTGAACGCGCGCACCGTTTGAGGTGATCATGAATGCTGGAATGCCCACGCTCTGGCGAATGTGTGCCACATCGATGTGGTGACGACCGGTTGCGAAAACAAAATGCTCGCCCTTTTGATGCAGGCGTTGTAAGACGTCACGAGTATAAGGAGCGATGCTATGGTCTGGTGTCAGCAGGGTGCCGTCGAGATCGGACGCAACGATTCTGTACATATGTACCTCAAGTCGAAGAGAAGAGTGTTCAATACCCCTTCAGTGTATCCAAGCGCGAAAGAAAGAAAAGGGATCAAATCGTCGGTTATTTTTTCCCGTTTAGGCGAAATAACCGACAAATTTGCTGGTTGACTCGTTTCTCACTGGCAATTTAGCGATTACGCGGTTTGCTCAAGTGGTGCGGCCGATTGCGCATCGAAGAAGGAGAGGGACAGGTTAAGAGCCGTGTCGCGTGTCACGTCTTTTTCGAACAATAATTCATGACGAGAGTTTGGCACGATATCAAATTTGATAGGCAGATTGAGCGCCTGACGTTCACGGTGAAAATGGAACATGGTGTGGTTACACACGACTTCATCGCGTGCCGCCTGCATCACCAGCATCGGCATATCGATCATTCGTGCCGCCTCAATCGTGCGTTCACAGGCAGACATACTTTGCCAAATCCATTGACTGCTCGGGCCACCAACTTTGAGTGTCTCATTATCTTCATACAGCTTGCGAAACCACTGGTAGCGAGTTTCTGAGTGAGTCAGCAAGTTGTGCTTAAACGGTTTGAGCCAATACGGAACCTGGCCTGGCGCATAACCAGCGGGATGTTGGATGATTGACAATGCACGGCACAGCGGCTTAGCCACTTTTCTCAGTGTTGGTGAAAGATTGATGCCAAACATCGGGGCACTGAGTGCTAATGCGTCAATGGCGGCCGGCTTTCTTGCTGCATAGAGGGTGGTGATCGCGCCGCCCATGGAATGCGCCAGTATCATGCGTTGCTGGTGGGGCTTTTGCGTGACGATTTCATCGACAAAGGTTTCAAGGTCGTCAACGTAATGCTCAAAGTCCACCACATGGCCGATGTCACTGCCTGTGACGAGACGTTGACTCTGACCTTGTCCACGATGGTCATAACTGTAAACGTCATAGCCTTGACGGAACAAATCGAAAAACACTTCCTTATATTTTTCAGTCGCTTCAATTCGGCCATTGACCACCACGATAGCGCGGGTGTGCTCAGGCTTGGTGAAGGCGCACCAATGCAGACGCAGGCCTTCTTGGCCAATGATCTGCCCTTGCTGACGTGTTGCCCAAAATGGCGCAACTTGTTCAGCCATGGTGGTGGCTAACTCGTTTTCACGAGAAAATAAAAAAGGGCGTTCAATTGACATGTACATTCCGGTTCGGGGTTTCTATTTAGCATATCACGACACACGAGAAGTGCTCGGGTATGTGTTAGGAATATCGCCAGTTGTCAGCGAAAACAGGGCGCCTATGTTAAGGCATTGTCGAAGGAAAAATAGTCACAAACAAAAACAGCCAGCAAATGCTGGCTGTTTCATCATTACACGGCAGTCATTACTGGCTGAAGTTAAAGTACGTGGCGGAGCCTGAACCCACTGGCATACCCACGACGAATACCCACAGGTAGAAGAAGATGCTCCAACCTAACAAGAATACCAGCGTGTATGGCAGCATGGTGGCGATCAGTGTCCCTATGCCTAAATCTCGCTTATAGCGTGAGGCTACCGCCAAAATAAGACCGAAGTAGCTCATCATCGGGGTAATAAGGTTTGTCACCGAATCACCGATACGGTATGCCGCCTGAATGGTTTCCGGCGCATAGCCAACCAGCATCAGCATTGGCACGAATATCGGTGCGGTCACTGCCCACTGCGCAGACGCTGAACCGAGTGTCAGGTTGATGATGCCGCACATGATGATGAAGGCGAAGAACAACATTGGGCCAGTTAGACCGATGTTTTGCAGGAAGTCTGCACCACCAACGGCAATAACCTGACCGAAGTTGGTCCATTTAAACAGTGCCACGAACTGCGCGGCAAAGAAGACCAGCACGATGTAAAGACCCATGGCGCTGATGGATTTTGCCATCGCATCAATCACGTCACGATCAGTCTTCATGGTGCCGACGGTTTTACCGTAAACGTAACCTGGAATAGCAAAGAACACCAAAATGAAGGCAACAATACCTTTTAAGAACGGAGAGCCTGCCACTAAGCCCGTTTCAGGGTTACGCAGAATGCCCCATTCCGGCACGATGGTCATCGCCAGTAAGGCTGATACGATAAGCGCCGCGATGCCTGCATTGCGCATACCGCGCTTCTCAATGTCAGTGACTTTGCCTGCTTCTTTGGCTTCGAAATCTTCTGCCGCCATGGACTGATCGTATTTGCCGAGCTTTGGCTCAACAATTTTCTCAGTAACCAAGGCACCCAAAATGGTGATCAGGAAGGTCGATGCAAACATAAAGTACCAGTTCGCTTCTGGGCCAACCGTGTACACAGGGTCAATCATTTGTGCGGCGGTTTCAGTGATACCAGACAACAGTGGGTCAACCGTACCTAGCAGCAAGTTGGCAGAATAACCGCCCGAGACACCGGCGAAAGCTGCCGCAAGACCCGCCAATGGGTGACGACCCAGAGAGTGGAATATCATGGCTGCGAGTGGGATAAGTACCACGTAACCCAGCTCCGATGCTGTGTTTGAGATGATACCCGCGAAAACGACGGTTAAGGTCACCATACGTTGAGACGCCCCCATCACTAAAGAGCGCATGGTGGCGGAAAGTAGACCTGAATGCTCGGCAACGGCGACACCCATCATGGCGACCAATACGGTGCCTAGAGGGGCGAATCCGGTGAAGTTCTTCACGAGATTCATCACGATAAGCTGCACGCCTTCCGCGTTCATCAGACTTTTAACGTAAATCATGCCATCAGCAGCACGACCCGCCGTGCCTTCTGGGCGTGGGTCGGTGACCGACATGCCAAAGTAACCCGCAATGCCCGATGCAAAGAAAATGACCACACACAAAATGGCAAACAGGGTGACCGGGTGAGGGAGAAGGTTACCGAGAAATTCTACAGTATCGAGAAAACGGGAAAAAAAGGATTTCTTTGGCTTCCCGCCGTTTTGATGTTGCGAAGCTGATGTCTGCATCAGTTCCTCCATGTTGGGTAACTATCCATCTTTAATCTGAAAAGCATGCTAGGGCATTTAAACGGTCAATTGCAATATGTAGTGCTATTAAATAGCACTAATGCAGCTATATAATTTAAAATAAAATTAACATTTGGTATTATATGTTGTTTGTTTTCTGTTCGGTTTGGTGGAATTATCGACGGGTTTACAATCACGGCATCGCCATTGAATTTTCGCCCACTTTCTGGAACCGAAATGCAAAAAAAAGTCTTTTATATCGAGTTGTTGCGTGTTGTTGCTGCGATTGCAGTGATCGCCATTCATGTTTTGGGGCCTTATCGCTACATCGCAGGCGAGATCCCACAAAGTGACTGGCTTTCTGCCATTGGAATTAACGGCGCAAGTCGCTGGGCTGTCCCCGTATTCATTATGATTACAGGTGCATTGATGCTGTCAGACACCCGGCCATTTTCACCCTCGTATTTTGTTAAACGGCGAGTGATGAAAGTGTTTGTGCCTTTTGTGGTCTGGTCTGTTTTTTATGCCATTCTCGCGGCAATATCGTTACAAAATGTAAATTGGTCGGAAACCGTACAACGATTGACACAATTTCCTGTGAAAGAAACTTACTATCACTTGGGGTTTTTCTATTATTTCCTGCCGCTATATCTACTGATTCCAGTACTCCGTCCTTTAGTGAAACGAGAAGCGCCGGATATGTTCAATACCGTATTGGCGCTTTGGCTGGGACTGTGTGTGGCAAGATTAATGGGTGTGGATCTGGGTTTTGTCGAAGAGTTGGTGCTTTTCGGTGGCTATCTGTTACTGGGCTATGCGCTGCATCGGCGTGAAGTGCCTTTTGGCTTGTTACTCTTTTTGGGCGTGTTAGCGTTGGTGGCGACCGAGTACACAGCGATCTCACAAAGTGTCGCAAAGGGTGCATACACAAGTGCGGGCTGGTTCTCTTATAAGACGATTAATACTGTGCTCATCGCCACCATGGTGTTTGTGCTTTGTAAGCGATGGGCAGACAACGTGTCTGATAAATGGCAAAGGCGGGTGACGGTTGTTAGTCGCCACTCATTAGGCATTTACCTGATCCATCCCATTTTTCTTTGGCCGCTGAGGGAAAGTGATGTGATTCTTGGGATGGCATGGTTAGCCATCCCGTTGGTGACATTGGTCGTTTTTGTTTTGTCTTACTGGACCAGTGCCGGATTATCGAAGTGGCGCGCGACGGCGTGGTTAGTGCCCTAATTAGTTAATTCTTTGCAATTTAGCAAAGTGAACAAAGTCAGCGCCGCGGTATGTTAGCGTGCCACAATCACCGGGCTGTAGGGCGTGATAATAATGAATACCCACTTGGAATTCGCGTTTCGGACCGCCTGATATTGGCTCAACATAGATCCAATATTCTTCTGGGTCTTGGTGTTGATCTGGGCTTGGCAGAGAAACGGCTTGTTTATCAAGAATGCGGATGTCGATCGCACGATCTTCTGCGCCGTGTCCCAATGAATGCTTTTGGAAGGTAAATACAAAGTAGACACCAGCAACCACCGCAAGGGCGAGCATGAGCAAAATCAGAGAAATGGGCACGGTTGTCTCCTTAATCCGGCCGTAAAATGTCGAGCGAGAGTCTACTTCAGAAGAAGGAGTAGACATACTGCCACCAGAAACAATTCGTGATCGATCGCACTTATCTGTATTTGCATCGGTGCGAATGTAAACGAAGTTAAAGAGTTTTCTCATTTTTGGTGATATGACGTAAGCTAATGAAAAGCATCGATCGCGGGTACTAAGACACCGCCCTATAGGAGGCCTACATGGATGACATTGCTGTTGTTGTGAGACAAAGTCGGCGTCTGGAGCGTTTGCTGAAAGAGCATTATCACGCTCAAGGGCGAGGACTTCACGAGTTGGTGACGAGTTGCCAAGAGCGGTTGCCACATGATGTGATCGCCAAATTGCGCTTTGTGGCTACCATCAGAAATAAAACCGTGCATGAAGACGGCTATGAAGTCGACGACATGCGTGGTTTTGTATCGGCCTGCAAGCAATGCGAAAAAGAGCTACAGCCTCGTAGCAATCGCATGATCTGGCGCGTTGCCCTCTTCCTGATTTTTGCTGTCACTGTCGGTGCGGTTTGGTTTTATATCGAAAACTGGCGTCACATCATCGGTAACTAAGACGGGCACTAAACAACAATAGAGCATCCAATTTGGGTGCTTTTTTTGATTGTATCGACAGTCAACAGAGATACATCGTTGATCTCTTAATCGAGACGCCCCCTGATATTCTAAGGCTTACCCTTTTTAAGGGGATAGACCGGAGTAACGTTAGGGCTTTAGATCGAGAAAGCCGAACAGGCTCTGGCGTTATTCGGATATAAATCGTCATGGTGCCTGCTTTTGATGCGAGCTTCGCTTTCTGAGACATGTGCGGTGGACTTTCCATCTTGCATCCCTAGACTTGGTTGGCTCGCAATGTAAGGGAAGAGATCATGTTGAGTTGGCTTGCTGTTTGTTGTTCAGGATTGCTGCACATCAATGCTGCTTACAAAGGTCCGCGTTGGCAGTTTTATCTGTTTAAACCGTTGACTATTTTATTGATGATGCTGATCGCCTTGGTGGGCGGAGAGACGAATGTTTACACTTATTTGATCTTAGTTGGCCTGTTATTTTCGTTGTTTGGTGATGTGTTCTTGATGCTACCCAAAGACCGATTCATACCAGGGCTATTGAGCTTTCTGATTGCGCATATTTTATATAGTGTTGCGTTCTGGCAGCAGTTTGATGGCCCCATGATATGGTGGCTTCCCTCGTTGATTGGTGCGGCAAGTGTCATTGTTTTCTTACTTTTATTGCCTAATCTTGGGCCTTTGCTGATCCCTGTTGGAATTTATATTGCCGTGATCGCCCAGATGGCATGGGGTGCAGGCGAATTTTGGATGAATGCACACTCGCAAACGGCGGCATATGCGTTTGGTGGGGCACTGTTGTTCATGGTATCTGATACCGTTCTTGCCTTTGAGCGATTTAAAGGGCCTTTTCGCGCCTCAGTATTGCTGGTGATGAGCACGTATTTTTGCGCACAGGGATTGATAACTTTGTCTGTGATGCCGTAGTAGCGAGGAGTCATTAATGTCGTGGATTCAAGTGTATAGTGCAAGCAATTCACTCGAGGCACATAGTCTGAAAGGAATGCTTGAATCCATGGGAATGGATGTCCTGCTTAAAGGCGACTCACTCGCCAGTGCCACCGGCGAGCTTCCCGCCGATGTGGTTGCTGTGACTTTGTGGGTGGATACCTTACGTGAAGAAAAAGCGCGATCTGCATTGCATCAGTATGAAGCACAGGCAGAAAGTGTGTGGTTCTGCCCATCCTGCCAAGAAGAAAATGGCGGTAGCTTTGAGATGTGCTGGCAATGCAGCACACCGCGTGATGAATTCTGATTAATCTTGCGACATATCAAAACAGCCTAGCAAAGACTGTGTTTCCATAACGACCGATTAATCGTTGTGCGTTTGTGGAGTTGCTATGCCTGTGTCAATTCATGTTCATGAAGTCTTAAACCACCTCAAATCCCAAACTTTGTCTGAACAAGCATTGGTTGACTGGGTAAGCGGGCAATGGGGTGCATCTGCACGTTTTCATACTTGCAGCCAAAATGGGCTGTCATTTAGTGAAGTTCTCGTGTTCTTGCGCCGTAGGAAGAAGATTCTTGAACAAGCAGGCTCGTTAGTGGTGAATGACGCGCGGATTTGTCAGCACTAAACGAGTGCTACTGAGCAGAAAGACACCGTGAAACGAAAAAGGCCTCAGAAGAGGCCTTTTTGCTGTTTATCTTTTGTATCAATGTCACTTCTAAGTGCTGGGTATATCAACCAACCATGTACTTGCGGCGGATATCAAGCAGAGCGAAGATCCCAAATATCAGGATGGACCATTTTTCCCAGCGAGTCATGGAGACTTTATCGCCGAATGCACCGATAAAGATCAGCATCTGCAAGCCATGCATGCAGAACAGAAAGGCGGTCATAATATACAGTGCCATCGCGGCTACACCCGGAAACGGCGAGATGATATTCGTGATCAATACCAACCAGACAAAGCCAATGGCCGCTTTTGCTAAAAAGATGAGTGCTTTCATTTTTCCTCTCTTAGATACAGCCGGAAGCTCACTTGTCCGGCATGCTTTTCCTTAATCATGTCCCAATGCGCGGGAACGTCGGGCACACCAAGCTCTTTTTCTGCCTCAATGTAAATCAACGCGTTCTTATTAAGCCAGCCATTGTGCTCGAGTTTGTTCAACACGTCACTCAACAAGTCTTTACGAAACGGTGGATCGATAAAGACCACATCAAATGGCTGTCCGGTTTGCGATAAGTACTGCAAGGCATCGATGTTATGGACGGTCGCGTTGTCTGCATTCAAGGTGGCTAGATTGAGATTGATTTGCGCCGCCGCACCTTTATCAAGCTCTAGTAACGTGACGTGATCAGCCTGACGAGACAAAGCTTCAAGCCCTAAACCGCCACTACCTGCGAACACATCAAGGCATTTAGCTTGATATAAATCTGCCGCTAGCCAGTTGAATACCGTTTCTTTCACGCGATCTGTTGTAGGGCGAAGGCCTTCGACGTTCTTAACTGGCAATTTGCGACCTCGCCATTTTCCAGAAATAATGCGGACAAAACCAGAACCGCCTCCTGCATTCGATGAAGGATGATTACCCCTGCCGTTAGGTTGTTTCGCAGGGTTTTTAGGGTTACGTCTTACCATAGATTTTTTGACCGCCAAGAAGGTGTTAGTATATGTCGGTTCGGTAACGGCTCAGCATTTTCAAGGTCAACTTGCCCTTTTTAAAATGATCAGCGACGTAAGGGTTTTGGCCTCTTTCGCCGAATTTTCTGCGCCGCAATGTATGTAATACATCGCCGTTACCTCACTGCATTTATAAGGCGCAGTGCTCACAGTTTAAGATTAGCGCGATGTCATCGTGCTGATTGTACCAATCATGCTTTAGGATTTGCCAATGGCAGAAAAAAAGAAACGCGGATTTATGTCCTGGCTGGGTTTCGGCCGAAAGAACGACGAACAAGAACAACAGGCTGAGCAAGCCCGTTTACAAGCTGAAGAAGAAGCTCGCCTGCAAGCGGAAGCCGATGCGAAAGCACAGGCTGAAGAGCAAGCGCGCCTGCAAGCAGAAGCGGATGCGAAAGCACAGGCTGAAGAGCAAGCGCGCCTGCAAGCGCAAGCCGATGCGAAAGCACAGGCTGAAGAACAAGTTCGCCTGCAAGCGGAAACGGATGCAAAAGCACAGGCTGAAGAACAAGCCCGCTTGAAATCGGAAGCCGATGCGAAAGCACAGGCCGAAGAGCAAGCGTGCCTGCAAGCAGAAGCGGATGCGAAAGCACAGGCTGAAGAACAAGTTCGCCTGCAAGCGGAAGCGGATGCAAAAGCACAGGCTGAAGAACAAGTTCGCCTGCAAGCGGAAGCGGATGCGAAAACACAGGCTGAAGAACAAGCTCGCTTGAAATCGGAAGCGGATGCGAAAGCACAGGCTGAAGAGCAAGCGCGCCTACAAGCGGAAGCCGATGCGAAAGCACAGGCTGAAAAGCAAGCGCGCCTACAAGCGGAAGCCGATGCGAAAGCACAGGCTGAAAAGCAAGCGCGCCTGC
>NZ_JBGONO010000004.1:55234-223071 GCF_041439165.1 Enterovibrio sp. FF113
AAGCGGAAGCGGATGCGAAAGCACAGGCTGAAGAGCAAGCGCGCCTGCAAGCGGAAGCGGATGCGAAAGCACAGGCTGAAGAGCAAGCGCGCCTGCAAGCGGATGCGAAAGCACAGGCTGAAGAGCAAGCGCGCCTGCAAGCAGAAGCGGATGCGAAAGCGCAGGCTGAAGAGCAAGCGCGCCTGCAAGCAGAAGCGGATGCGAAAGCACAGGCTGAAGAACAAGCGCGTCTGCAAGCGGAAGCGGATGCAATTGCTGCAGAACAGCTGGCCGCTGAAGATCTGGCTAAGACACAAGCCGAGCAGGAAAAGCCAAAGCGTGAAGGTTTATTTGCTCGCTTAAAACGTGGTCTTCAGAAGACCAAAGCGAACATCGGTGCAGGCTTTTTGGGTCTGTTCAGTGGCAAGAAAATTGATGATGAGCTGTTTGAAGAACTGGAAGAGCAGCTTCTTATTGCTGATGTTGGTATGGATACCACGACCAAGATCATCAATAACCTGACCGACAATGCTTCTCGTAAAGAGCTGAAAGACGGTGAGGCCTTGTATGGTCTGCTCAAGCAGGAAATGGCTGGCATCTTGAGTAAGGTTGAAAAACCGCTCGATGTGGAAAACCAAAACGGGCCATTCGTGATTTTGATGGTCGGCGTTAACGGTGTGGGTAAAACCACCACTATTGGTAAGCTCGCCAAGCAATTCCAGCAAGAAGGCAAATCCGTCATGCTGGCGGCAGGTGACACTTTCCGCGCGGCGGCAGTCGAACAGCTACAGGTTTGGGGCGATCGTAACAACGTTCCTGTGATTGCACAGCACACCGGTGCAGATAGCGCATCAGTGATCTATGACGCGATTGAAGCTGCAAAAGCACGTAATGTTGATGTGGTTATCGCAGATACCGCTGGTCGTTTGCAAAACAAAGCTAACCTGATGGAAGAGCTGAAAAAAATCGTCCGTGTCATGAAAAAGCTCGACGAGAATGCACCGCATGAAATCATGCTCACCATTGATGCGGGTACAGGTCAAAATGCCATCAGCCAAGCGCGTTTGTTCAATGAGATCGCGCCGCTGTCGGGTATCACCCTGACCAAGCTTGATGGTACCGCCAAAGGTGGCGTTATCTTTGCGGTGGCCGATCAATTTAATATTCCTATCCGCTACATCGGTGTCGGTGAAGGGATTGATGATTTGAGACCATTTGTCGCAGAAGATTTTATTGAAGCACTGTTTAGTCAGGAGGACTGATAGGCGTGATCCAGTTTCAGCAGGTTAGTAAAGCCTACCGCGGTGGGCAGCGAGCATTACAGAAAGTAAGCTTTCACTTGCCCAAAGGCGACATGGCATTTCTGACCGGTCACTCTGGTGCAGGTAAAAGTACCTTGCTGAAACTTTTGTGCGCGATTGAACGGCCGAGTGACGGTAAAATATTGTTCAATAATCACGATATTTCGCGTATTGACCGCAAAGAAATCCCTTTTTTGCGTCGCCACATCGGGGTGATTTTTCAAGATCATAAACTCTTGATGGACAGAACCGTGTTCGACAATGTCGCCCTGCCGCTCCGTATTGAACAGGCCAACGAGTCAGACGTGAAAAAGCGTGTTTCTGCAGCGTTAGACAAAGTGGGTTTGTTAGACAAATCCGCTTGTTTACCCATTCAGTTATCAGGCGGTGAGCAGCAACGTGTGGGTATTGCCCGTGCGGTGGTTAATCGCCCGCAAGTGTTGATTGCCGATGAGCCGACCGGAAATTTGGATGCGGCCTTATCGCAGCAAATCATGGAATTATTTCGTCAGTTCAACCAAGTGGGCGTCACCGTATTGATGGCGACTCACGATACGTCTTTGTTGAGCCGCTATGACATGCGTCGATTTGACCTGAACCAAGGTCATCTTTCGGAGGTGGCGCGTGGCTAATTTTTTGTCTTTACACAAACAGCAGTGCGGACAAGCGCTTCGAGATTTGTTGGCGCGACCGACGGGGAATTTTTTAACCGTATTGGCTTTGGCCTTCTCGTTAGCATTGCCCGTTACGTTATATATGTTGGCAAAGAATGTGGTGGCGGTCAGTGCACAATGGCAAGCGCCCAATCAGTTGACGGTTTATCTCAATGAGATACCGGAAAGTCGCGCCACATCACTGAGTGATGAGATCGGTCAGTGGTCTGAGATTGGCTCGGTTGCGTATATCTCTCCTGAGCAAGGCTTGTTGCAGCTGAGACAAATCCAAGGATTTGAAGAAGCAGTGAGTTTGCTCGATGATAACCCGCTACCTGGCGTTATCGTGGTGACACCAACGAGTGATGATGCGGCCGCGGTTACCGCATTGGCGTCAAAGCTGCGCGCAGAATCGGACATTCAAGAAGTCCGTCTTGATAGCGACTGGCTGCAACGCCTAGCAGCTATAGAGTCTTTGGTGCTGACATTAACTTGGGGTTTCTCCGGTCTGATGTTAATGGCAGTGTTTCTCATCGTCGGCAATACCCTGCGATTACAGGTACTGAACCAGAAACAAGAAATTCAGGTCATGAAGTTGGTCGGCGCTACCGACAGTTATATCCTTCGCCCCTATTTGTACACGGGCGTTTGGTTGGCTTTATCGGGTGCAGTGGTTGCTTGGCTCGTGGCAACAATAAATGGCTTTTTACTCGATGCAGCCGTGGCAGAATTGGCTACATTATATAGCAGTGGTTTTCGTCTCAGTGGCTTAGGTGTCGATGAAACCTTGATCCTGTTTATGGTCGCTGGGTTGATTGGCTTGCTAGCAGCACGGCTCGCGGCAGGTAAACATTTACGAGATATTGAACCTGTTTGATGGGGTGTAGTCTCATTCATGGTGATCATTCACTCAGACTTGCAGTTTTTTTGAACTTGAGTAGAGTATGCCATTGGTCTTTTTAGGCCATTATTGTTCGATAGATTCGAAAAGAGGTGAAAATGACAGCAGCGATGTATGCACTAGCCCCAATCTCAAGAGATAGCTTGGACAGCTATCTACGTCAGGTAAACAGCCATCCAATGCTGTCTGCTGACGAAGAGCGTGAGCTTGCAGAACGTCTGCACTACGACGAAGACTTGGACGCGGCGAAAAGCCTGATCCTGTCTCATCTAAGATTTGTTGTTCATATTGCCCGTGGTTATTCCGGTTACGGACTTCCCGTGTCTGATCTGGTACAGGAAGGTAACATTGGTCTGATGAAAGCGGTGAAACGCTTTAACCCTGAAGTGGGTGTGAGACTGGTTTCTTTTGCCGTGCATTGGATTAAAGCTGAAATTCACGAATACGTCCTGCGTAACTGGCGTATTGTGAAAGTGGCGACCACCAAGGCGCAACGTAAATTGTTCTTCAACTTGCGTAAGTCGAAAAAGCGTCTGGGATGGTTTAACGCCGAAGAAGTTAACTTGGTTGCAGAGCAACTTGGCGTTGATGCTTCAGAAGTGCGTGAGATGGAATCTCGTCTTGCCGCACAAGATGCAGGTTTTGATGGCGGTGCAGATGATGATGAGCGCGAAGGCCCTGTGGCCCCGGTTTTCTTCTTAGAAGACAAAAGCTCAGACGTTGCTACCAATATTGAGGCTCAGAACTGGGAAGACCACGCTAACCGTCGACTCGCAACAGCGATGTCAGGGCTGGATGAGCGAAGCCAGCACATTATTCGTTCGCGTTGGTTGGACGATGACAACAAAACGACATTGCAGGAATTGGCTGATCACTATCAGGTTTCTGCTGAGCGCATTCGACAGCTTGAAAAGAATGCCATGCGTAAGTTGAAAGAGGCTGTGGGCGAAGACGCATTGTGATCGTCAACCCTCGAAGATCGTAAAAAGCCGGCTGATTGCCGGTTTTTTTGTGCCTCAAAAACCCATATCCCGTTTGGTCTCAGATAACTTGTCCACAGCTTTATTACGATCAACACTACATGTAGTGGATCCTTTCTCTAGATCCTACTTTATCAACGCAATCCACAGTCTTTTCCACAGGTGGCTAAAAAGCGTACAAAGTCCTTTATTTCTCCGTGGCAAGGATTGGCTAAAACTCGGGTACAATGGTGTTTTACTTGTTGTTTCTGACTATTTCATTGAAACGACAACACCTTAAATGAAGTCACGGGAGTGGAATAACCCATGGAACAATTTGCGCATATCTCGGTATTAGATGCTTGGCAGTTGCTGCAGGACAACGATCAGAAAGCGGTGATCGTCGATATTCGGGATCCTCAGTCATTTTCGTTATCTCATCCACAGGGCGCATTTCACCTAACCAATGACACCATGGTGCAATTCACTCAGACTGTCGATGATGAACAGCCTGTATTGGTAATGTGCTATCACGGCGTGAGCAGTCAAGGTGCAGCACAATATTTGATTAACCAAGGCTTTGAGCAGGTGTACAGTGTAGATGGTGGTTTTGAAGCTTGGCATCGACAGTCGTTGCCAGTGGCAGGTAATAACGATTAGAAGAACGATTAAGAGGTATTAATGATAAGGCTGATTGCAATTTCTAACCCTCGTGCTGGACAGGCATTTATCGATTACATGGCGTCGAGACACATCGATGTACAGATGATGCCGGAAGGGGAAGGGCAATTTGCCTTGTGGTTAGCCGATAGCCAACATCAGGCCGAAGCAGAAGCTGAGTTACAGGCGTTTCTGCACGACCCGACAGGTCGTAAGTATCAATCCGCCTCATGGGATATGGCCGAAAGCCGCACTGCACATTTTACTTATCCGCGTCAGAAGATACTCACCGCGATCAAACAAAATGCTGGGCCGTTTACCCTCTTTATCATGGTGGTGTGCATTATCGCCTATGCAGGGTTAACGCTTGGCTTTGGTCATGAAGTTTTCTCCTTGCTGCATTTTCCCGCCACGGACGATCAGCAATGGCAACTTTGGCGTTTGTTTACCCACGCGCTATTGCACTTCTCTGCCACACACATTGTGTTTAACTTACTGTGGTGGTGGGTGCTGGGTGGGAAGATAGAAAAGATAAGCGGCAGTGCCAAATTGGTTCAGCTTTTCCTGCTCACCGCGCTGTTTTCTGGTTTGGGGCAATACGTGTTTGATGGCCCTGCGTTTGGTGGCATGTCGGGCGTGGTGTATGCCTTGCTGGGATATTTGTGGCTTATGGGCACATTGGCGCCTTCTCGTGGGCTGTCGATAGAGCCAAGCTATGTCGGCTTTATGCTGTTGTGGTTGGTGGTGGGCTTCTTTGAACCCTTTGGTATGGCTATCGCCAATATGGCTCACCTGTTTGGCTTGGTGTCAGGCTGTGCGATTGCCGTGTTTGATGCCAAATTCTCCCGAGCAGCGAGAAACCCTTCTTAAGTGAGATGCTTAGTGTGATGCGCGCTCACCCTTAAGCTTGCCCACATTGGCAATAAGGGTGTAGCCACGTAAACTGAGCCCAGACTTCGTGTTTACGCAGAGGACACCGTGAAACAGACGCTACGACATCAGGAAATTCTCGATTTAGTTCGAAGCAAAGGCTACGTCAGCACCGATGATTTGGTCGCATTTTTCGACGTCAGCCCTCAGACAATTCGTCGTGATCTCAATGAACTGGCCGCGGAAAACAAAATCCGACGCCAACACGGTGGCGCGACGATTCCATCTAGCTCTGTCAATACGGCTTATGATGCGCGTAAAGTGATGCAGCAAGACACCAAGAATAAGTTGGCACAAGCGCTCGTGGCGCATATTCCAGATGGCGCAACGTTGTTTCTTGATATCGGAACGACCCCCGAAGCTGTCGCGCGAGCGTTGCTCAATCATCAAGATTTACGCATTGTGACCAATAATCTCAATGCCGCCAGTATCCTGATGGTGAAGGAAGATTTTCAAATCATCATGGCGGGTGGGGAAGTACGCAACCGTGATGGCGGCATCATGGGTGAAGCGACATTGGATTTTGTTTCTCAGTTCCGACTCGATTTTGGCATATTGGGGATCAGTGGAATTGATCTCGATGGTGGCCTGCTGGATTTCGATTATCACGAAGTACGGGTCAAACAAGCCATTATGCAAAACAGTCGCTCTGTGATGTTGGCAGTCGACCACACTAAGTTCGGGCGTAATGCCATGGTTAACGTGGGCGATATTACCCAAATCGACATGCTGTTCACTAACGCACCTTTGCCTGAAAATGTTTCTTCGCGCCTGCAAGGCACTGAAACATTGATAGAAATTATTCTTTAATCCTCTTTTGTCATGTCCGCGCCGCCATCTGGCGGCGTTTTTGTATCCATCTTTTGTTGAATTTTTCGCCTCATTGTCACTGGACAAGGCGATTATTTGCACTAAAATGCTCGTAAACGAAAGTTAAATGCTCGAATGAGCGCTTTAGGCCCCAGGGTGATCAGCGCGAGTGGGCAAAAGGGACAATGCAGAGGACAAAATGAGCACAGAAATGTTGGATATACTTGTCGTCGGTGGCGGGATTAATGGTGCAGGGATCGCGGCGGATGCTGCAGGTCGAGGGTTAAAAGTCGGGCTGTTTGAAGCCGATGACTTTGCATCAGCAACATCGTCAGCCAGTTCGAAATTGATCCACGGTGGTCTTCGATATCTTGAGCATTATGAATTTCGTTTGGTGAGTGAAGCACTCGCCGAGCGTGAAGTACTGCTACGAAAGGTCCCGTTTCTTGCTTGGCCAATGCGTTTTCGTTTACCTCATCGTCCCCATCTTCGCCCTGCATGGATGATCCGTGCTGGCCTCTTTCTCTATGATCACCTCGGTAAACGCACCAGCCTTCCAGCCAGCACAGGCATAAAGTTTGGCGTGGATTCGGTGCTCAAACCTGAAATTACCCAAGGTTTTGAATACTCCGATTGCTGGGTCGATGACGCGCGTTTGGTGGTGTTAAACATCATGGATGCGGCGGAACATGGCGCGGAAGTACGTAATCGCTGCAAAGTAACTAAAGCGACACGATTAGCGGATCATTGGGAAGTTGAGATTGTTGACCAACTAACCCAAGTGCGATTTGTTCGCCATTGTAAAGTGCTGGTGAATGCGGCAGGCCCTTGGGTAAAACAGTTTTATGATGACAGCACTACGCTGACGTCCCCGCGTGGTATTCGGCTTATTAAAGGCAGTCATATCGTCGTGCCGAAAGTACACAATGAGTCGGCTGCGTATATCTTGCAAAATGAAGATGGCCGCATTGTGTTTGTGTTGCCCTACCTTGATCGCTTCTCTTTGATTGGTACGACTGACGTTGAGCATCACGACGACCCACGCAAAGCGTCAATTGATGACAATGAAATCGCGTATTTGTTGAAGGTTTTCAATCAGCATTTCTTGAAGAGTTTAACCCCTGAAGACGTAGTGTGGACATACAGTGGTGTGCGTCCGCTTTGTGATGATGAATCTGACTCCCCGCAAGCGATGACTCGAGATTACACGTTAGAACTTGATGGAAACGGCGGCAATGCGCCGATTTTGTCTGTGTTTGGCGGGAAACTCACGACCTATCGCAAACTGGCGCAAGCTGCGGTGAACAAGCTTGAGCCTTTCTTTACCGAGATGGGAAAACCTTGGACAGCAGACATCGTGCTGCCGGGCGGTGAAGACATTGCTTCTTTCAGTGATGTAGAAGCAGAGCTAACACGTCGCTTTAGTTGGATGGATGCGATGACAGCGAACCGTTTGGCGACGACCTACGGTTCTCGCGTGTGGGTTTGGTTTGACGGTGTCGAGCAGGCGTCCGATTTGGGGCAAAGCTTCGGCTGTGGTCTAACGCAAAAAGAAGTCGATTACTTGATGGCTGCAGAGTATGTGCAGACGGTGGACGATCTACTTTGGCGTCGCACCAAGCTGGGCTTGTATCTAACAGAGCAAGAACAAAGTCAGGTAGGTGACTACGTGGCTCAATGTGGCGTGATAGTTAATGATGCAGCCAGTGCATAATGACGCCTAGATTAGAACCAAGCGAGATCGATGCGAAGACCCGGTGTATTGATTAAACGCCAATATCTCAAACAACAAAGGCGCACCTCGGTGCGCCTTTGTTGTTCATTGGGCTTACTGATAGAGATACTTGGTGAACAATAGATCCGACAGCACTTTTTGATTGGTTTCTGCCAACAGCATTTCGTTGACCTTTTCCAAGCATGCTTTACGGATAGATTCCCGACCAGAAAGGGACTTGATGCGCACTTCATTTTCCTGACTGAGTACTTCAATAATCGCATCACGTATTAGCGGCTGGTGGTATTCCAACATTTGGATCAGCGATGGGTCATCAACCATCAGATCGATACGCACATTGATAAAACCGAGCTTACGACCGTCAGTAATGAAGTTGGTTGTGATTTCAGGCTCCAGCGTAAAATAGCTAAATTTCGCGGCTTCCTCTTCCGCATTTGCAATGGATGGAGCAGAGAGCAACAGTGTCAATAATAAGGTAAAAATGGCGGTAATATTATTTTTCATGGTTTATGCCAAACCCCAGATTTAATGAATCTCTTATGGTAGTTTAGCTGCGCATGCGTGAGCACAGCTGTGTACAATAGCGCACTATTAATACTAAACATTAATGGCAGATTCGGCGAAAGTTTTGTTGCTTTTTTGCTCTTCGGCTCAGGATAAGATGTCAGATTTCAAACGATTACACGTGAAAGCCCTTGTGGAGGCGAATTGGGAGGCCCCAGACTGGCAACCGCTGGAAAAAACAAAGGAAGGTGAGTGGCTGCTTGAGCGTCATTCGATGACCGAACGCTTGAAAGCATGTTGCCGTACACTGACCGTCGAGGTGCTCGGCCTACACGACGTGGAAAAAGGCGTGTTATCGGATTCCGAGCGTGATTTGTTGGGTGATCAGGCGTGCTTGGTACGTGAAGTGGTTCTCTCCGGCGATGATGTGCCTTGGCTTTGCGCTCGCACACTCGTGCCTATGTCGACACTGACCGAACAAGAGCAAGATATCGCGGAGCTTGGTGCAGTGCCACTTGGGCAGCGTGTCTTTAATCAAGCCAACGCGCGACGTGATGCGATTGAAGTCGCACACCTCATGTTTGATGGGCAGGTGCTATTGGCGCGACGCTCTCGATTGTGGGTGAACGATAAGCCGATGTTGGTCTCTGAACTGTTTTTACCTCATGCACCCATTTATCAGGAGGAAGGCTAAATGGATGTGGCCAAAGCGAGAGCCTTTTGGCAATTGACCCGTATGGACCGGCCAATCGGCAGTCTTTTGCTGTTGTGGCCAACCCTGTGGGCGCTGTTTCTTGCGGCTGACGGAATGCCAAACATGCACGTACTGGTGGTGTTTGTGCTGGGCGTCATCATGATGCGCGCTGCTGGGTGTGTGATTAATGATTTTGCTGACCGCAACTTTGACGGACACGTCAAACGCACGCAGCAACGCCCCCTGCCTTCTGGAAAAATCTCAGCGAAAGAAGCATTGGCTTTGTTTGGTTTGCTGGTACTTGGGGCGTTTATGTTAGTGCTGACGCTTGACCCGCTCACGATCAAGCTTTCAGTGGTGGCCTTAGCGCTGGCGTTTATCTATCCCTTTATGAAGCGTTTCACGCATATGCCGCAACTGGTGCTGGGAATGGCATTTAGTTGGGCAATCCCGATGGCGTATGCAGCTCAAGCTGGCGAACTGCCGCCTGTGGCTTGGATGCTGTTCCTTGCCAATGTGGCTTGGACCGTGGCTTATGACACACTTTATGCCATGGTTGATCGAGATGACGACGTCAAAATTGGCATTAAGTCTTCTGCGATTTTGTTTGGTAAATACGACAAGGCCGCAGTGGGCGTGCTGCAATTGGTGACACTCTTGCTGCTGGTGCTTGTGGGGTATTTGTCTCAATTGGCGGCGGTTTATTATTGGTTCTTATTGGCGGCTTCTGCGTTGTTTGTGTATCAGCAGTGGCTGGCAAAAAGTCGCGAAAGGGACGCCTGCTTCAAAGCGTTTTTGAATAATAACTATGTCGGCATGCTGGTGTTCATGGGTGTCACCTTGGCTGTCATGGTCTGGTGATACACAAAGTGAGATGTTTTAGTCGTAAAGACCATGAAACATGAAGATAAAAGAATGAAAAAGAAAAGCCCTCGCCGAATGAAGCGAGGGCTTTTTGTTGGTGCTATGTATTTCTATCCATCGGTTGGCTGATTCAGGATGGCCTGAATAGTCAGTTGCACTTCCGGTGATATCAAGCCCAACACGCACTCTTGCAGCGTTTCAATGTGCTCTGCTTTCGCGTGGCCATCATCATTGAGGTAGCCCTCTTCACGAAGGGATGCTACCAATGTGCTGAACACACCTTTGTCGAAGAACTCTGGTGCGTTGATACCGTGAAGACGACTCAAGCGCTGTGCCATCATCTGGCTTTGTTGCTCCAGATCTGGCTTTGAAACATTTGGCTCATGACAGAACAACGTAATGGTGATGGCATAGCGCTGTAAGGTTTCCGCAATGGTGCGACCCAGCAGTTGTAACTGATTCAACTTGCCCGGGTTGCGATGCAGCATGTCGCCGTCGGTGCTAATCAGCGATTGACGCTCTAGCTCAACAATCACCGCATCCACATAACTTGTCAGCGCTTTTTCATCAAAGCTCATGAACAGCTCTGCTTTCAACAGCGGGTACAACTGACGAACCGTATCAATCAAGGTTTCGCGATTAACGCTGGTCTTAAAGACCAGCATCTGAGCAATCAATGATGGGATCGCAAACAAATGGATAATGTTGTTGCGATAGTAGGTCATGAAAATGGCCTGCTGGCGATCAAGCGAAATTACGTCACCCAGCGAGTCTTTTTCCACCACGAACTTGTTCAGCGTTAGCGCATGTTCAACCAGCTCCTGTGCAGAGTCTTCCGGCACTGTACTGGTTGATGAATACGGTACTTGTCGTAGCAACTCAAGATAGATGTTTAGCTGCTCTTCCAACGCTTCACGGCTCAAGGCGCGTTGGCGTGAAGCCAGCAAAGCCGTAGCACAAAGCGTCAAAGCATTTGCTGCTGCTGCGTCGTTGATTTGCGTCATCATGCGCTCAGCAAGCTCATTCACCACGGGATTTAGCCATGTTGGACGCTGCGGCTCAATTGGGTCGATATCTTGATGCCAATTCGGCGCTTTCTCATTGAGGAAGTGATTGACCTGGATCGGCTCACCAAAGTTCACATAGCCCTTTCCGTAGTTGCGTAGCTTGCGCAGAATACCCAGCACTTGGCCAAAGTTTTCGCTTTCTTTGCGCTTGCCTTGCAACTCCTTGGCGTAGGTGCTGACTTCCATAACATGCTCATAGCCGATGTACACAGGTACTAAGGTGACAGGGCGTTTAAGGCCTCGCAGCATGGCTTGAATCGTCATGGCGAGCATGCCGGTTTTGGCTGGAAGCAGACGACCGGTTCGCGAGCGACCCCCTTCAGAGAAGTACTCCACCGAATAGCCTTTGGCAAAAAGTTCGGCCAGATATTCACGGAAAACCGTGGAATACAGGCGATTACCTTTGAAGGTACGACGTAAGAAAAACGCGCCGCCACGACGGAAAATAGGCCCTGCTGGGAAGAAGTTAAGGTTAACGCCCGCTGCAATGTGCGGAGGTACCAAGCCTTCTTTATATAAGGTGTAAGACAGCAGCACATAATCCATGTGCGAGCGATGGCAAGGCACGTAAACAATCTCGTGACCATCTTGTGCCAGTTGGCGAACTCGCTCAGCATTATTGATATTAATGCCTTGATACAGCTTATTCCAAAGCCACGTCAGCAGGCGATCCGCGTAACGGATTAGGCTTGGTGAGAAGTCAGCAGCAATTTCTTCCATCATGTCGATGGCTTCTTTGCGCACTTTCTCGACGGGCACGTCTCGGCTTTCGGCTTCGTCTTGGACGACCTTGTCGATTGCCTTTGAGGCGAGCAAGCGCTTAAACAACGCTTGGCGGTTCGGCAAGTTTGGCCCTGATGCGGCCATCTTCTGACGAGAGAAGTGGATTTTTGCTACGCGCGCAAGCTTGTTCGCAATAGTGGTGTCGGTGCCGTGCTTGTCCGCCATAAAGCGTAACGAGACGGGGCTGCTTAACCGCACCATGCTATCTCGACCTAGGGTCAAAATGGTGTAGAACTTTTGCAGGCTGTTCATCGCTTTTAGCGAAGCGGCCACAGGGCGGGATTCATTGCCCGGATTGCGGTCCCATACGACTGACGCTGGAATGAGCTGAATATCGAGCTCAGAATCGCGTTTATGCAGCTCGAGAAGCTCTGTAAACAAGGCGATGGACTCTTCCGGCACTGGATCGCCGTGACTGAACAAACGCTTACCTTCTGATACGAAGACATAGCGTTGCAGACTCTTTCCGCCAAGTTCTAGCGGTTCAAGAGGGTCTGGTAATCCCAGTTGCAGGCAGATACTGCGCAGCGTGAGCAGATCGGTATGAGATCGAAACGGCAGAACATAAATCATTGGGCGCGTGAGATCGAAGCCCAACTGGTTAATAGGGTCTGACGGAATACTGATCGTTTTGACCAGTACCGATAAAGGTAAATTCAATAGCTTGTGATAAAACGATTGGCAAGCAGACATCTGATCGCGGCCTCTAGTGTTTTGTGCGTGGCAAGTCTAGCAGAAAACATCTACGAACTTGCAGCGAAATGACAGTATTACGCGTGCTTATGTCAGCCA
The DNA here is from genome assembly GCF_041439165.1 of Enterovibrio sp. FF113. Lineage (NCBI taxonomy): Bacteria > Pseudomonadati > Pseudomonadota > Gammaproteobacteria > Vibrionales > Vibrionaceae > Enterovibrio > Enterovibrio sp. FF113. The sequence continues at coordinate 67,867 of NZ_JBGONO010000004.1, forward strand.
TGAGTCAATGTGGGGAATTCAAGATTAAACAAGAAAGTGTGATCTCAAAGGGGTGGGTTGGCTCTGTTGGTGCGAAATGCGCCTTTTCAACTGGTTAAACACTGGATATACTCACAGTTAACTGTATAAAAAGACAGGTCTGATTATGAAGCCGTTAACCGCAAGACAGCAGCAAGTCTTTGATCTTATCAGAGCAAAAATCGACGATACGGGCATGCCACCAACCCGTGCCGAGATCGCGAAGGATTTGGGTTTCCGCTCAGCCAATGCCGCGGAAGAACATTTGAAAGCGCTGGCGCGAAAAGGCGTGCTTGAAATCGTACCTGGCGCGTCGCGTGGCATCCGTATTTTGGTTGAAACGGAATCTGCCAATGATGATGGACTACCTTTGATTGGCCGAGTGGCTGCCGGTGAACCTATTCTGGCGCAAGAGCATGTGGAAATGCATTACAAAGTCGATCCTGGCCTATTTAAACCAAGCGCAGATTTCCTGCTTCGGGTTAATGGCATGAGCATGAAAGACATCGGTATTATGGATGGTGACTTATTGGCCGTTCATAAAACTCAGGATGTTCGCAATGGTCAAGTTGTGGTGGCTCGCGTTGAAGACGATGTCACGGTCAAGCGTCTTGAGCGCAAAGGCACACAAGTTTGGCTTCATGCTGAAAACGAAGAGTTTTCGCCAATCGTGGTGGATTTAACACAGCAGAACTTAACCATCGAAGGCATTGCCGTTGGTGTGATCCGCAATAGCGACTGGATGTAATTTCCCGCGAAACATGCAGATAAATGATAAAAATAGGCAGTTAGAGACGAAAGTGCTCTAACTGCCTTTCTTTTTGTTTTTTTGCGTGCCACAAGCCGATGAAACAAGCCCTCATCAACCTATCTAATTCAGAATACGGTCACTGTATTGCTCTTTGTGTTCACCGATAAAGCCCTTACTAAATAAGGGATTCCTTACCCTCTATTCCACCTCTCTCTCAGATAATAAGCACACAAAGATTACCGATGAAACACATGTCTTTATCTCGTAATTTCGTGGCTGGCATCAAGTTTCAGCGCATAAAACTGCACTTTTTTTGTCCTTTTCTTATTCATTGCCTAGGTTTAATTGTAAATAAAGTGTTAATCGATGTTTCTATTTGCTGCGCTCATTGACTCACTGTAATGCGTAGTGATTTCTAGGAGGGATCCGGTGACGACTCGCCAATTTCTATCCACGCTCGCGCTTTTCCCGTCATTTGCTGCCTTGGCATCAGATGAATCGTCCTCGTTTAACCTGACTAAAGGGGTAACGAATATTAGTGGGCAGGTCTATGACTTGCACATGACGATTCTCTATATCTGTGTCGCCATTGGCGTTGTGGTGTTCGGTGCCATGTTTTGGTCTATCGTGCACCATCGCAAATCGAAAGGCGCCGTGCCGGCAAATTTCCATGAGAGCACCAAGGTTGAAATTCTATGGACCTTAGTGCCTTTTCTTATCTTGATTGGCATGGCGGTTCCTGCCACGCGAGTGCTACTGGCAATGGAAGATCCGTCTGATTCAGACATCACCATTCAGGTCACAGGCTCGCAGTGGAAATGGCACTATCGCTATTTCGATCATGACGTGTCGTTCTTTTCTCTTCTTGCTTCATCACCTGCGCAAATTAATGGTGAGCTGGCGAAGCGAGAGAATTACCTGCTGGAAGTTGATCGCCCCTTGGTGGTACCTATCGGCAAGAAGGTACGTTTTCTTATCACCTCTGAAGATGTTATCCACTCTTGGTGGGTGCCGGCTTTTGCGGTGAAGAAAGACGCCAACCCCGGCTTTATCAACGAAGCTTGGACTAAAATTGATAAGCCTGGCATTTATCGTGGCCAATGTGCCGAGTTGTGTGGCAAGGACCATGGCTTTATGCCCATCGTGGTCATTGCGAAGCCCGTCGATGAATTCAACGTTTGGGTTCAGGAAACCGCTGCTGCACAAGCGAAGGTTCGCGAGGAAGAACAAAAACTGTTGTCGATGAACATGGACATGGAAGAACTAATGACGGTCGGCGAGGATATATACAACTCTCGCTGCGCGGCTTGTCACATGGCCAATGGCCTTGGTATTCCTGGTGTGTTCCCTGCATTGGCACAGTCTGAGGTTGCCACCAAGTCGGAAAGGCTTGTTGATCACTTGAATGTTGTTATCCACGGTAAGTCGGGGACAGCAATGCAAGCATTTGGCGCGCAATTGGGGTTGAAAGAATTGGCTGCGGTGATTACCTACGAGCGAAATGCATGGGGTAATGACACGGGGGATGCGATTCAAGCCTCCCAGATTAATGCAGTGCTTAACGGCGATGATCTTTAAGGAGAAACGGTAATGACGGATATGACGCCCGATCACGTCGGTCATGACGACGACCATGATCATAAACCTAGCGGGATGATGCGTTGGTTGCTGACGACCAATCACAAAGATATCGGCTCCATGTATCTGATATTCAGCTTTACCATGTTCCTGCTGGGCGGTGCGATGGCGTTGGTGATCCGAGCTGAGCTATTCCAGCCTGGATTGCAGTTGGTAGAGCCGAACTTTTTTAACCAGATGACCACAATGCATGGTTTGATCATGGTGTTTGGCGCTGTTATGCCAGCCTTTACAGGGCTTGCTAACTGGATGGTACCACTGATGATTGGCGCGCCAGATATGGCGTTACCGCGCATGAATAACTGGAGTTTCTGGATCCTGCCTTTTGCGTTTCTGATGCTGATCATGTCTTTGTTCATGGAAGGTGGCGGCCCTAACTTTGGTTGGACCTTCTACGCACCACTTTCTACCACTTACGCGCCTGACAGTACGGCACTGTTCGTGTTTGCCATTCATATCATGGGTATCAGCTCCATCATGGGGGCGATTAACGTTATCGTTACCATTATGAACCTGCGTGCACCGGGCATGACATACATGAAAATGCCCTTGTTCGTTTGGACGTGGTTCATTACTGCGTTCTTGTTGATTGCCGTCATGCCCGTGTTGGCGGGGGCGGTCACCATGGTGCTCACTGACAAATACTTTGCAACCTCCTTCTTTGATGCTGCCGGTGGCGGTGATCCTGTGATGTTCCAGCATATTTTCTGGTTCTTCGGTCACCCAGAGGTATACATCATGATTTTGCCGAGCTTCGGTATTATTTCGGCCATTGTCCCTGCATTTTCTCGCAAGAAGCTCTTTGGTTATGCCTCGATGGTGTACGCCACCGCTTCGATTGCGGGTCTCAGCTTTGTTGTATGGGCGCACCACATGTTTACCACGGGTATGCCGGTGTTTGCGGAGCTGTTCTTCATGTACTGCACCATGCTGATCTCGGTGCCGACTGGGGTGAAAGTCTTTAACTGGGTTGCCACCATGTGGCGAGGCTCGTTGACCTTTGAAACGCCGATGCTGTTTGCGCTAGCCTTTATTGTGCTGTTTACGATTGGGGGCTTCTCAGGACTAATGCTGGCGATTACGCCTGCGGACTTCCAATACCACGATACCTACTTTGTGGTGGCGCACTTCCATTATGTACTGGTGACAGGGGCCATCTTCTCCATCATGGCGGCGGCGTATTACTGGCTGCCAAAATGGACGGGGCACATGTACAACAACACACTGGCGTCGTGGCATTTCTGGTGCTCGCTGATTTCAGTCAACATCCTGTTCTTCCCAATGCACTTCTTGGGTCTCGCGGGTATGCCTCGTCGTATTCCTGATTACGCGCTGCAGTTTGCTGATATCAATGCGATTGTGAGTGTGGGTGCGTTCTTATTTGGTTTCTCTCAGCTGATTTTCTTGGTGTTGGTCGTGAAATGTATTCGTGGCGGCGAGCCTGCGCCTGCGAAGCCTTGGGAAGGTGCGGAAGGGCTAGAGTGGGAAATTCCATCTCCAGCGCCTTATCACACCTTCACCACGCCACCGAAAATTGATTAAAGGATCGAGTCATGGGTGAACAAGAACACGACGGTGCACAACGTAAGTCAGATCGTTCAGCGTTAAAGCTGGCGGGCATGGCTGTGCTGATGTTCGGGTTTGCGTTTGCCCTTGTTCCTTTGTACGACGTGTTTTGTGACATCACGGGCATCAATGGCAAAACCTCTGATGTGGCGGCGCAAGAAAGCCAAGAGGTGGACTTGTCTCGTACCGTGACCGTCGAGTTTGTTGCTTATATTAATCCCGGTCTTGGCTGGGATTTTACGCCTGAGATGAAAGAGATAACAGTTCACCCGGGTGAGACACACACGATCGCTTATCGTGCAACAAACAACACGACAATGGATTCGGTTGGGCAAGCTGTTCCGTCGGTATCGCCGGGGTTAGCTGCTCAGTATTTGAATAAAATTGAATGTTTTTGCTTTAACCGTCAGCCATTGGAAGCGGGGAAAGATGCAGAGTTGCCATTGGTTTTCTACGTAGACCCAGCAATTCCGGACGACATCAACACCCTGACGTTGGCTTACACCTTGTTTAGCGCAAAAACTGAGCCTGTGACTCAATAACCTCAGTGAGGTCATCATGACAACAACGCACACAAAGTCCGACGCACAGCAGGACTACCAAAATTACTACGTACCTGCACAGAGCAAATGGCCAATTATTGGCGCGGTTGCGTTGTTTCTGATCGCGACAGGTTCGGGTTCAATGGTCGCAGGATTGTTTGGCGGCAATGGCCCTTGGATGCTGCTTGCGGGCGTCGGTGTGCTGTTTTTTATGCTGACAGGCTGGTTTCGTGACGTGATCCATGAATCGATGGGGGGATTGTATTCCCCTCAGATGGATCGGTCGTTTCGTCAGGGCATGAGCTGGTTTATTTTCTCAGAAGTCATGTTTTTCGCCGCCTTCTTTGGTGCGCTATTTTACGTTCGATTTATTGCTGTGCCTTGGCTTGGTGGCGCAAGTAACAACGCAATGACCGCCGAAGTGCTTTGGCCGGATTTCATTCCTGGCTGGCCGCTCGAAAAAACACCGGGTGGTACAGAAACCACCGCCATGGGCGCGTGGGGTTTGCCGCTGATCAACACGGTTATCCTGTTGACGTCTTCAGTGACGCTTCATCTCGCCCATGTGGCGATGGAAGAAGGTAATCGCAAGCGCATCATACAAATGTTGGGCGTGACCGTATTGCTCGGTTGGATCTTCTTGTTCTTTCAGGGCGAAGAATATATTCACGCGTATGAGGAATTGAATCTGCGTCTGGAATCGGGGGTATACGGGAATACCTTCTTCTTGTTGACCGGTTTTCATGGCATGCACGTGTTTTTGGGTTCAGTCATCCTGTTTATTGTCTGGCTGCGTGTATTGAAAGGACATATGTCGCCTGACCATCATTTCGCGTTTCAAGCGGGGGCTTGGTACTGGCACTTTGTTGATGTGGTTTGGCTGTGTCTGTTTGTGTTTGTTTATATCTTATAGATATCTAAGGGGTTGGCGTGCCAACCCCTTTCTCGTCATTGCTAACTTAAATAGGGCATTAGTAAGGGCGAGGGTTAGGTTCAATGAGACCGGTTGCGAGTGCAATCAGCAAGAGGACAAACACAATCACAGAGAAGAACACACGTTTGCCGAGATAGCGTGACATGCGGACATCAGTACGTCCCTTGATCATGATGGGGAGTGCTCGGAACAAGTTGAATATAATAAAGATTAACAGGCAGACGAGGATCGCTTTGAGCAACATATTGCCTCCATCTGGCCAAAAAGGTGACCAACAAGGTGAGTGGGTGTCTACATCTAACGTACGTCGCATGCGACGCTGGGGTTTCCTTGCTTTTACTTTGACCATGGTTGTGCTGCTGGTCAAGCTGGGGATGTGGCAAATGTCCCGTGCGGCAGAAAAAGAGACGTTATTGAGTCAACTGTCAGAGCGTCAACAGCAACGGGTTACTCAAGTGTCATCCATTCCCTCAGACGCCAAAGGATTTGCCGTCGCACTCAATGGCACATTCGATGTGAATCGCAGTGTATTGCTTGATAACCAAACCCATCAAGGGCAAGTGGGATATCGCTGGATGATGCCGTTTTATACCGACAACAATTGGCTGTTGGTTGAGCTTGGGTGGATTCCCGCTCCACCAAGGCGTGAAGACCTTCCTGAATTACCAGAGGTAACAGGGCAGCATCAGGTCAAAGGCATTGTTGATTTACCGTCAAAGCGCATGGTGCTAGGCAATGAAACAGCCGCCGTGAGTTGGCCATTGCGGGTTCAATCCGTAGACATGGCGATGATAGCCGAGGCGAGTGGATACACGGTATTGCCTTGGGTGATAAGAAGCGAGTCAATCATGGACGAAGCAGGTGAGACGATGAATTGGAACACTCTGCCTGTATGGGAGCCTGTTGTTATGAAGCCTGAGAAGCACTATGGCTATGCGATGCAATGGTTTGGTTTGGCATTCGTGGTGGCGATTGGTTTTGTGGTTTGGTGGAGGAAGGGACGCTTATGAATGGAAAGAAAGCGCTGATCATGGTGGTGTTTATATTCGCATTGCCAGTATTGACCGCCAAGCTGGTGTTGGAAATGGGGTGGTTCAACAAGGGCGTCACCAATAACGGTGAGTTGCTAACACAGGAAGTACGTGCAGATTGGCTTGGGCACGACGGGCAATGGCGCCTTGTTTATTCCTTGCCGCAAACGTGCTCTGAGCAATGTGAAAGTGCGTTGTTTCAGTTAAAGCAAATTCCGGTGGCGGTGGGGCCTGAACGTAAACGCGTGGCAAGTATTTTATTGGTCTCTGACGCGACAGCCGCGCAAGCGACTGAGAATGTCACCGAGCAGACCATTGACACTCAACAATATCAAACCATGTCATCACTGCCTTTTGCGGGTGAGGCGATTTACCTTGTCGATCCGCTGAACAATTTGATCATGGCTTACCCCATTCCCCAAGGAAAATCGGCTCAAATTACCCAAAGTAAAGGACTGCTGTCCGATCTGCGCAAACTGATGCGACTGTCGAAGGTGGGGTGAGGATGGAAACAGAAAAACGCTATCTTGGACTGATTTATGGCGCACTGCTCTTGGCTGTGGTGGTGGTCGGGTTGGGCGCGTTTACACGCTTAACCGAAGCGGGATTAGGCTGTCCTGATTGGCCAGGATGTTATGGTTTTCTCACTGTCCCCGTATCCCCTGAAAAAGTAGAACAGGCCACACAAGCATTCCCAAATGCGCCTGTTGAGGTGCACAAAGCGTGGAATGAAATGATCCACCGCTACGTGGCGGGAACGTTGGGATTGGTGATTGCGGCAATCGCTTTATTCGCATGGCGCGGAAAAAGAAATGGACGAGGTCGTGTGTTGCCGACTGCGCTGCTCGGGGTAGTGATATTTCAGGCCGCGCTGGGTATGTGGACAGTGACCATGAACCTGATGCCCATTGTTGTTATGGCGCATTTGCTGGGTGGTTTCACCACCGTGACATTGCTGTTCTTGCTGGCTGTGCTGGAAAGGCGGCGCGTGAATAACTTGGCGAGGGAGCCGGTGACGATCTCGCCAGAGTCATCGAATAACGCCAACATAGCAACGATGGATAGCGTTGACCTTGAACCAGGCAAGCCAAGCCTGTCTGGCAAATTAAAGATGTTGACCGTGACGGCTTTGGTGGCCGTTATTATGCAGATTGCACTCGGTGGCTGGACGTCTGCCAATTATGCTGCGGTGGTGTGCACGCAACTCCCTATCTGTGAGGTGGATTGGGTGAGCGGCTATGACAGCGCAGCATTTGATCCCATTAGTCCGACTAGCGAAACCTATCAATATGGCGTGCTCGGGTTTGAGCAGCGCGTAACCATTCATGCTACTCACCGAATTGGCGCCATAGTGGTCACACTGCTGGTGTTATTGCTAGCGATGGGTATACGCCGTCCATTGGGTAATACCTCGGCACTCTTGCTGGTCGGGGTTTTATTGCTACAAATTTCACTCGGCATCACCAATATTGTCGCCTTGCTGCCATTGTCTGTGGCGGTGGCGCACAATCTGTGTGGTTTGCTCTTATTGTTGGTAATGGTGCGAACGACCGTGTTGGTCTTTTTTGCACAGCCCTCATCGGTGTCACAGACTTCGTTGGGGAAATCGGGGAGGTTGAGTCATGGCTAAAGTCTCGGTGCAATCGCTGGGCAACAGCGCGTCAATGGAATCTGCGCTGTGGCGCGATTATCTTGAATTAACCAAGCCTAAGGTGGTGGCTATGCTGCTGCTTACGGCCATGGTGGGCATGTGTTTAGCCGTTCCAGGATTGCCACCTGCGAAGGCGGTAATTTTAGGATTGTTGGGTATCGGTATGCAATCCGCTGCTGCAGCGGTGTTTAATCATGTGATTGACCAGCGTATAGACCGACAAATGCAGCGCACCATTCATCGACCTGTCGCTAAAGGGCGTGTGGGTACGATGCAGGCGTTGGCATTTGGTGGTGCACTCATGGTCGCCGGTTTTGCCTCATTGTGGGTGCTGAATTCTCTGGTGGCCTGGTTGACCTTCGCCAGTTTAATTGGCTATGCCTTGGTTTATACCGTGTGGCTTAAACATGCCACGCCGCAAAATATTGTGATAGGTGGTTTGGCGGGCGCCATGCCGCCGCTGCTCGGGTGGGTTGCCGTCACCGGAACCTTAGATCCACATGCACTGTTGCTGGTGATGTTGGTGTTTACATGGACGCCACCGCACTTCTGGGCATTGGCAATCCATCGTCAGAAAGATTACGCCAAAGCGGGCGTGCCTATGCTGCCCGTAACCCATGGTGTTGAATACACCAAGACCATGATTTTGCTCTATACCTTGCTGCTGGTGGTTGTGGGCTTCTTGCCTTGGTTGTCAGGGATGAGTGGAGATATCTACTTAGTCGGTAGTCTGGCGCTCAACCTCGGATTTGTGTGGTACGCATGGCGACTCAAGTTTGCTGATCAGAAAGGGTTAGCGTGGCAAACCTTCAAGTTCTCAATCTGGCACATCTTTGGTTTATTTGTCGCGCTGTTAGCTGACCATGCTTGGTATGCGCTAGCATAGTGCTCTTGGTTTCGACATGAGCACGCACGGATGTCCCTCTCTCAGATTTACTTCTCTACGCCGCGACTTACTGTCGCGGCGCTCACGCCTCAATCTGCTGCGATTGAGACGCTAGTTGGCGAACTTACGCTTATTTTAACCCCTTCAGTAAAGCAACACCTTCCGCCTGATATTCAATCTGTTAATGATGAAAAAAGTGCCCGAAAGTGGCTGTTGAATGTCATGGGCGAAAGTACGTTTGTGACGATTTTAGCGTCTGACTCGGGGGCGCTGATTGGCTTTTTTCTGCTGTACGAAGAAAAAGAGGCCAATGGAAAAAGCGTGATTCGGCTGGGGTATGCTGTTGGTGAGCACGCGCAAGGCCTAGGCTATGCCAGTGAAATGATCGCGGGGCTGGTGGCATGGTGTCGCGGTAGTGGATTTATCGCTTCGCTATCCGGCGGTGCAGAAGCGAATAATTTGGCGTCAATTCGTGTACTAGAGAAAAATGGTTTTGTGCAGGAAAGCAATGCAGAGCACAGCGAGGGTGAACAACGCACCGTCTTTTTGTCGCGGACTTTCTGCTAGTATTCGTTCATTCATTTTTAGCTGATTAGCAGGCCTATGTTCTCGGCGCTTAAACAAAAATCGCTGCACGTTCGTGTACTTTCGCTGGCATTTCCCATGGTGTTATCCAACATCACGGTACCTTTATTGGGGTTGGTGGATGCGGCGGTGATTGGCCATCTTGATCACGCTTGGTATCTCGGCGGTGTGGCGATTGGCAGCACCATGATTGCCGTGACGTTCTGGCTGTTGGGCTTTTTGCGTATGGCGACCACGGGGCTAACAGCGCAGGCTTGGGGCGCTGACGACAAAACCGGGCTGGCTAACGTGTTTTTGCAAGGCATCACATTGGCGTGGGTGCTGGCTTTGATTATTCTGGCTCTGCATCCTTTCATCTCCAATGCTGTATTTTCTTTTAGTGATGCCAGCGCCGAGGTAAAGCTTTATGCCGATGAGTACTTTTCGGTGCGCATTTGGAGTGCACCCGCAGCGCTGACCAATTTGGTGATCATGGGTTGGCTACTTGGCGCACAAAACGCGAAAAAACCCATGATGCTGATTATTTTGGTCAATCTGGTCAACATCGTGCTCGATTTGCTGTTCGTGGTGGGTTTTGGCTGGAAAGTCGAAGGCGCAGCGGCGGCGAGTGTTATCGCCGACTATTCTGGCATGTTTTTGGGGCTGTATTTCGTTGCTCAAGTGTGGGCGAAATCGTCACTGCCGTCTCCGATAACGCAATGGAAAAAAGCCTCCGCTGGCATGAGCCGACTGGCGAAACTTAATCGCGATATCTTCCTGCGCAGTCTTTGCCTGCAAATGGCATTTACCTTCATGACATTTCAGGGCGCGACACTGGGCGATGATGTCGTCGCTGCGAACGCGGTGTTGATGAATTTTCTGATGTTGGTGTCATTCGCCATGGATGGGTTTGCTTATGCCATGGAGGCGATGGTGGGCAAAGCGATTGGGGCAAGAAACCGGCAAGAGTTATTGGGGACCCTCACCGCAACCACCTTCTGGAGTTTGATTATTTCTTTGATGATCACCTTGGCATTTTTGCTTGGTGGACAATCTATTGTGGGCGTGATTTCGGACATTCCTGCTGTGCGTGAACAAGCGTATCTTTATTTGCCGTGGCTGATTGCTATGCCGTTGGTGTCTATGTGGTGCTTTTTGCTGGATGGCGTATTTATCGGTGCGACACGTGGGCGTGAAATGCGTAATACCATGTTCTTTGCCATGGCAGGCTTCTTTGCAATTTGGTGGTTACTGAGTGCGAACGGTAATCATGCCCTGTGGGCCGCGATGTTGGGATTCATGGCGTTGCGAGGAGTCACCTTGGGGATATTGTTTGCGTATCAATGGCGACGCGGGCAGTTTCTTTTATCAGCGCACTCATGAATTTTTAGTGAGTTCATGAGCGATTGGAGCGCAGGTGTTTTCTTCTGCGGATAAAACAAAAAAGGCTCCGAGGAGCCTTTTAAAATGCATGGTGCAGTCAGGTGACGCTTAGTAGTAAGAGTGCTCACCTGCGGCGTGTTCTGTCACATCGCGTACCGCTGTCAACTCGCCACTAAATTCTTCTAACAGCTGTTTTTCAATGCCATCTTTTAACGTGACATCGACCATTGAGCAACCGTTACAGCCACCGCCAAATTGAATCACGGCAACACCATCGTCTGTCAGTTCAATCAGGTTGATGTGACCACCGTGACCTGCAAGCTGAGGGTTGACCTGCGTTTGGATAACGTATTCCACGCGCTCTAGAAGCGTTGCGTCGTCAGACACTTTACGCATTTTTGCGTTTGGCGCTTTCAGGGTTAGCTGAGAGCCCATCTTGTCAGTGACGAAGTCAATTTCTGCATCTTCAAGAAACGGAAGGCTCAACTCATCCACATAGGCCATAAAGCCATTGAATTCGTATTTGGTGTCTGAGGCTTCAATGGCATCTTGTGGGCAGTATGACACGCCACATTCCGCGCTTTGTGTGCCTGGATTGACCACGAATACGCGAATGCTAGTGCCTTCTGGTTGCTGCTCTAACAGTTTACCGAAATGGGTTTGTGCATTTTCTGAAATATTAATTTGCGACACGGCTTCTTACCTGACTATTCCGATATATTAATAACAGTTTACTCTTGTTTTTGTTCGCTATCACCCCCGAAGCTATATGGTTACTTTTTTATCACTTTGGTGGGGTGCGGCAAAGACAATAGATGTCGATGTGTTTGACTCCTCGCGTGCGCAGCAGTCGACAGATTTCTGCGATGGTGGTGCCTGTTGTGACCACATCATCGACCAATGCGACACGCTCGGGGAGCGATCCCGTCATCGTAAAAGCTTCACGAAGATTGGAGAGACGAAATTGTCTGCTTAAACCTTGCTGCTGGCGAGTGGCACGGTTACGTTTTAAGACCTTGGACTCACATTGAACGCCAAGTTGCTTTGCCAATTCATTGGCGAGCACGGTGCTGTGATTAAACCCGCGCGCAATTCGACGTCGCCAATGCATAGGAACGGGCAAGATCACGGGGACAGGGTCATCAATTTCTTGTGCCAGCAATGTCGCTAACGCTGGGGCAAGCCAATACTGGCCTTGATATTTAAAACGGTGCAGCAATTTGTCGTAGGGAAAGGTATAGCCTCCGACGCAAATTAGTCGATCCCATGCGGGAGGCGTGTTCAGACAGCGTCCGCAGCTTTCGGTGACATAGGGCGCAGGGAGGCCGCAATGCAGGCAACGTGGTACACGAGGGAAGCTCTCGTGACAGGATTCGCACCATGGATAGCGTCTGTTTTCGAGTGTGTGATGGCAAAGCTGACAGCGAAGTGGCAGGGCGCGTAAGATAGTGCGAAACATAAATGTGTTGATGGCTCGAAACGAATTTAGGCAGTATAAATGACGACATCTCTTTACTGGCACACGGAAGGCCAGGGTTCCGATCTGATTCTCATTCACGGATGGGGAATGAACAGTGCGGTATGGCAAAACATTCTCCCCGCTCTCACTCCGCACTATCGCGTGCATTGTGTCGACCTTCCCGGTTATGGCTTCAGCCAGCCATCGGATGCTTTCTCTCTTGAAGAGATGGCACACTGCTTGCTTAATAATTCACCGCAGGAATCGATTTGGGCAGGTTGGTCTTTAGGGGGAATGGTTGCCACGCAAGCGGCGTTGATTGCCCCAGAACGAGTGAAAGGCTTAGTGACTATTGCCAGCTCACCGAGATTCTCTGCTGAACATGGATGGCGAGGGATTAAACCCGAGGTATTGCAAGCGTTTACCAAGCAATTGGCGGGAGATTTTAAGACAACCGTCGAGCGCTTTTTAGCGTTACAGGCAATGGGCAGTCCAACAGCAAGGCAAGATATTAAGTGGTTGAAGCAATCGGTGTTATCGCACCCTTGGCCACAGCCTGAGGCACTTGAAGCCGGACTTGGTATTCTTGCAAATGCTGATTTGAGACCGCACTTGCATGATATTTCAATGCCTTGGTTAAGGATGTACGGTCGGCTGGATGGCCTTGTGCCCGTTAAAGTGGCGCAAGAGCTTGATGTACTGGCTCCGCAGTCGCAGCGGCAAATTTTTGCCAATGCGTCGCATGCACCGTTTATCTCCGATCCTGCGCATTTTACGCAAGAGCTTCAGGCGTTTTGCGGACAATGTTTGCCGTCCTGTCAGAACAAAGTGACCAAATAAAGTGAAATACGACTAAATTTTAAACGTTAGTTGCCGATACTTTATACGTGTCACTTGCTATGGCATCAGGAGAGACCATAATGAATATAGGTAACGTTGGGCATTCTCAGTACACTTACGCTAAACCCTCACCGGTAAATCAAGAGGCGAAGGCAGCGCAAGTCGATGAAAAAGGGGATGCAAAACAGTCTTATGCGCAAGTCGCCAAAGGTGTAACGGACGTTAAGACTGTCAACCAGGCAACGGAAACCGAAGGCAAAGCACCCGCTTCGTCGGATGTTGAAGCTTTCACTTACGGGGCATTGGGTATGGACCACCCTGACGAAGTGAAAGTTAACGATGATGGGGCGTATACCGCCGGACAGGTTCTATCTGCCATCGGCACAATAGGTGGCATATTAGCCATCTTGGTATAGTTTCGCTGTAGAGATATAGCTTGCGCATTTCGCGGGGAAATTCCCGCGGTTTGCCCTAAGGCGGTTGCCTTCGGTCGATGTTGGGAGACAACATTGACATGAACATTTCGCCCGCTAACGTCAGCATCCCCGCTGTCGTACCGTCAGTCAACCCGCCAACTGAGCAAGTTGCGCGGGACAATCGCGTGCGCGAAAAAATTGTCCCTCCTCGTCAACCCACGGCCAATGCTGAAGAACGAACTGTAAGCCAAGAAGAGAAGCAACTTCGCAAGCCTTCATGGGATCCTTCAGAGCACCCCACCTATACAGATTTGGCTCAAAACACCCGCCAATTTGATGGTGCGCAATTTGCGGCACACGAAACCCTGAGCCAGCTTTCTTCGATGTTGTCGAGCGGCAGTTATGTGCCACAGGGTGAAAACGGTTATGCAATGCGACTCAAGTTGCCAAAAGAAGTCATGGATAAGATTGACGCGCTGAAAGACTCTCAGCGCACAGGCGCTGTGGTCGCCATGCGCTATCAGCAATCATCCGTCGCTAACCTTCCTTCGGAAGTGCTGATTGTGATTTAAACGAAAAGGCACACGGACGAGGTACTCTTCTGCATTGATATATACAAAAACAGCGCCGAGGCGCTGTTTTTAGTTTGATGAGATAAAAAGAGAATCGCGAAAAAATACCGCAATAAGCTTAGTTGCGTTTCGCGTTGGCAAAGGCATCAGCAAATGCGCCACCGACCGCCCCTTGGTTGCCACCGCGATTATCGCGTTTGCTACCTTGATTGCTGTCTTGGTTGCCGCTGAAACTGCGTTTTTGATTGTCGGCAGGACGTGAGTCACGGTTGCCTTTATCACGACCCGCAGGTTTGTTGTCTGCCCCCGGCTCATCGTTTAAGCGCATAGAAAGCGCAATACGTTTACGCTGCAAATCGACGTCCATGACTTTCACTTTCACCACATCACCCGCTTTTACGACTTCACGTGGATCAGAGATGAACTTGTCGGATAGCGCGGAGATATGCACCAAGCCGTCTTGGTGAACACCAATATCGACAAACGCGCCAAAGGCGGTCACGTTAGTGATGGAGCCTTCCAATATCATGCCTGGCTCGAGATCTTTCACTTCGTTTATGCCAGCAGCAAAGGTCGCAGTTTTAAACTCAGGGCGCGGGTCTCGGCCCGGCTTTGCCAGCTCCGACAGAATGTCAGTGACCGTTGGTAGGCCAAAGGTGTTATCGGCATAATTTGCTGCGTTGAGTGAGCGCAAGAAATCGTGGTTACCAATCATGGCGTCGATTGCTTTGCCTGTGTTATCCGCAATGCGTTTCACCACAGGATAGGCTTCAGGGTGAACGGAAGAGCTATCGAGCGGGTTTTTGCCGTTCATGACGCGTAAAAAGCCTGCGCACTGCTCATAGGCTTTTGGACCTAGACGTGGGACTTTCAATAAGGTTTTACGGTCGGCAAAGCGGCCGTTGTCATCACGAAATGCCACGATGTTGGCGGCCATGGTGGTCGAAAGCCCAGCCACGCGGGTCAGCAGTGCGGCAGAGGCACTGTTAACGTCAACACCCACGGCGTTGACGCAGTCTTCAACCACGGCGTCCAAGCGCTTCGCCAGTTGGCTTTGACTGACATCGTGTTGGTATTGGCCCACACCGATAGATTTCGGGTCGATTTTCACCAACTCTGCCAATGGGTCTTGCAGGCGACGAGCGATAGAAACCGCACCACGCAGCGACACATCCAGCCCTGGGAATTCAGCAGCAGCAAGCTCTGACGCTGAATACACAGATGCGCCTGCTTCACTGACCATCACGGTTTGGATTTTCTCGCCCGCATCGTTAAGCATGCCAGCCACAAACGCATCGGTCTCACGAGAAGCCGTGCCGTTGCCAATCGCAATCAAATCGACATTGTGTTTTTTCACCAGCGCCATCACCACGCGTGCCGACTCGGCAATTTTGTTGTGCGGTGCGGTTGGGTAAATGGTGGCGGTATCTAATAGCTTACCTGTGTTATCCACCACGGCAACTTTGCAGCCTGTGCGCAGGCCAGGGTCGATACCCAAGGTGCTACGTGGGCCCGCAGGTGCTGCCATTAACAGATCTTTGAGGTTGTCGGCAAATACCTTGATGGCGTCGGTTTCAGCCATTTCACGCAGGTTGCCCATCAATTCTGTTTCCATGTGCATCAGAATTTTGATGCGCCATGCAAAGCTGACTACTTGCTTACGCCAGCGGTCGGCAGGCGCTGAATCAATGGTCACCTTGAAATGATCACAGATGATGTTCTCGCAATATGAGCCCGTGGACTTATCATCCTGTCCAGGGTCTGCATTCAGTGACAGTTGAAGGATGCCTTCATTTCGGCCTCGGAACATCGCCAGTGCGCGGTGTGATGGCACTTTGGTTAGACGTTCATCGTGCTCGAAATAGTCTTTGAACTTGGCACCTTCGTTTTCTTTTCCTGCGATAACACGTGATTGAAGCTCAGCATGTTGGGTCAATTGGCGACGGATTTTCTCAAGCAACGCGGCGTCTTCAGCAAATTGCTCCATCAAGATAGCGCGCGCACCATCCAGTACGGCTTTGGTATCAGCAAACCCTTTGTCGGCATCAATGTAGCTTGCGGCTTCCGTTTCTGGGTCGGAGTGAGGGTGTTGCCAAAGTTGTTGCGCCAAAGGCTCAATGCCCGCTTCAATCGCAATTTGTCCCTTGGTACGACGCTTTTGTTTGTAAGGAAGATAAAGGTCTTCAAGGCGGTTTTTGGTGTCAGCACCGAGGATGTCTCTTTTCAGTCCATCACTGAGTTTGCCTTGCTCTTCAATCGATTTAAGAATGACCTGACGGCGGTCTTCCAACTCGCGCAGATAGCCAAGGCGTGATTCGAGATTACGCAGTTGGGTGTCATCTAGGCCGTTGGTCACTTCTTTACGGTAACGGGAAATAAACGGGACGGTGTTGCCATCATCGAGCAGCGTAACCGCAGCAATAACTTGAGCGTCACGTACATTTAGCTCACTGGCAATCTGTTGATAAATTGAAGTGGTCATGGTGTTCCTTTGAAAATCACCGCCGCGAAAGGCGGTATTAGAGATCGTTTTGCTGATAGGTGATGGTGTTGACGTACCAGACCTTCGGGCCTTCAGGGGTCGTCACAACGGCTTCGTCATCGACTTCTTTTTTTATCAATGCGCGTGCCATCGGGCTATCAATCGAGATGTAGTCTTTGCGGCCGTAGATTTCATCCGGACCGACAATGCGGAATTTGAGGGTGTCGCCATCGTCATTTTCAATGTCGACCCATGCGCCAAAGAACACTTTACCGTCCTGTTGTGGGTTATAATCCACCACGCGAATAATGTCTAAGCGCTTGCGCAGGTAACGCACACGGCGGTCGATTTCACGCAATATACGCTTGTTGTAAGTGTAGTCAGCGTTCTCCGATCTATCGCCGAGGCTCGCGGCCCAGGATACGATCTTGGTGATTTCCGGGCGACGTTCTTTCCACAGGAAATCGAGTTCTTCTTTGAGTTTCTTGTAGCCTTCTCGGGTGACCAAATCGGTTTTTTTCATTGCTATATCCGAGCATGTGATTCGTTTTTCGAGAAGAGTTATAACCGCTTTGACGTCATGATAAAAGCCAACAAGCCTTGCAACGTTAAGCTATCCCTCGAAATGGTTTGTTTAGTGCGTACAAAGTCGGTTACAACTGGTAACAGTTTTTCTCCCCGCTAGACACGGCCTTGATGTTTCATAGCGGAGTCAGACGATACAATCGAAGACACAAACACCTTCAAGAATAGAAAGAAAGGTAGGTCATGCAAGATAATCATAAGATCCTGGTTGTAGATGATGATATGCGTTTGCGCTCGCTACTGGAGCGTTATTTGTCTGAGCAAGGTTTTCAGGTTCGCAGCGTGGCAAACGCCGAGCAAATGGACCGCTTACTTTCTCGTGAGAACTTTCACCTGATGGTGTTGGATCTGATGTTGCCGGGTGAAGATGGTCTGTCCATCTGCCGCCGTCTTCGTCAGGCGAACAACAAATTGCCAATCCTGATGCTGACTGCGAAAGGCGATGAAATCGATCGCATCGTGGGCTTGGAAGTCGGCGCAGATGACTATCTGCCAAAACCATTTAACCCTCGCGAACTGCTGGCCCGTATTCGTGCGGTGCTTCGCCGTCAGACCATTGAAGCGCCTGGTGCGCCCTCTAGTGAAGAAAAAATCGTTGTGTTTGGCCAGTTCCGATTGAATTTAGGGACACGCGAAATGTTCCGCAATGATGAGCCATTGACGTTAACTTCAGGTGAGTTTGCAGTATTGAAAGCGCTGGTTACCAACGCTCGAGAGCCAATGTCACGCGATAAGCTGATGAACATGGCGCGTGGCCGCGAGTACTCCGCGATGGAGCGCTCGATCGATGTGCAAATCTCACGTCTTCGCCGTATGGTCGAAGAAGATCCAAGCAAACCACGTTACATTCAGACCGTTTGGGGTCTGGGTTATGTGTTTGTGCCTGACGGGGAAGCGTAATTCATGCGCTTTTCTCCACGTAGCAACTTTGCCCGTACGCTCGTGGTGCTGGCTGGCCTGTTAATCGCCAGCCAGATTTTCTCCTACCTCACCATCCTCAATTACGCTTTACTCCCCAGCATCAAGCAGTTTAATAAGATTCTGGCACACGAAATCTCTGTGATGCTGGAAGACAATGTGACCTTGGCGGATGGCGAGGTGTATCACATGGATGAGCTGTTGCGCCGTCAATTGCTGGCCAAGCTTGGCGTGACGATGCACGACGAATCTGAGCCAGATGTGATGCGTGATTTTGATGAGGCTGCGCCAATTGACCTTATCAGTAAAGATATGTCGGAGAAGCTCAACGCACCTACTGAAGCGCGCATCAGCATGGCGTCCAAGAGCTACGTTTTGTGGCTAGAAAGTCGCGCGTTTCCCGGTTACATCATGCGTATTCCGCTGTCGGAATTGCATCAAGATGATTTCCTGCCGCTGTTTATGTATTCCATGTTTATTGCACTCATGGTGATAGGCGGGGGGTGGATGTTTATCAAGGTGCAAAACCGGCCGCTGGTAGCATTGGAAAAGGCTGCACTGGATGTTGGGCACGGAAAATTTCCTGCGCCGCTCCCTGAGCAAGGAGCCTCAGACATTCGTGCTGTCACCAAAGCGTTTAACCAGATGAGCGAAGGTATTCGCAAGCTGGAAGAAGATCGCGCACTACTGATGGCGGGTGTGAGCCATGATTTACGCACCCCGTTAACCCGTATTCGTTTGGCAACAGAAATGATGTCACCGGAAGACGATTATCTGGCTGACAGCATGATCAAAGACACTGAAGAGTGTAATGAGATCATCAATCAGTTTATGGATTATCTGCGTTCAGTACAGGTGCAAGACATGACAGCCATCGACTTGAATGTCTTGGTTGATGATGTTTCGGTGGCTGATGGTGCGACGGGGCATGAACTTGAGCTGAGTAAAGGCGAACTGGTAGGTAAGCTGGAAGCTAACGAAGTGGCCATTCGCCGTGCGGTCACTAACTTAGTCGTCAACGCAGTGCGCTACGGTGGCGGTTGGGTGAAAATTGCCACAGGCAGTAGCGCTGATCGGCGTCACCAGTGGATCACGGTCGAAGACAATGGGCCTGGCATCGCGCCTGATCAGGTTGAAACCGTGCTGCAACCTTTCACTCGCGGTGATACTGCGCGAGGTAGCGAAGGTACCGGACTTGGGCTGGCTATCGTGAAACGTATTGTGGAGCAACACAACGGCACACTGCAATTGATGCAGCGCTCGCAAGGTGGTTTGCGAGCACAGATTGTGTTGCCAGTAGCGCAAAAGAATAAGGGTTCACGTAAAGAAATGCGTTAATCCATCGTATTACTTTCTACGCCTTAAAATACGCAGGCTCTACGGAGTTATGCGTCTTTTTTTTGTCATTATTTTCGTGTTTAGATAACAAATTCTCTGCATGTTTTTGTCTCATATGTGAGTCATCTGCTAATACTGTAATAAAGCGACAATACAGCAGGGAAGAAAAATGCACATAGTTATCGACCCGCAGGACCCATCACCAAAATTTCGCCAATTGATGACGCAAATCCAGCGTCAAATCGTTGCGGGTACGCTAAAGCCAGGTGACAAATTGACGTCGGTGAGAAAGCTCGCCGCCGTGCTTAACATCAACCCGATGACCATTTCTCGTTGTTATCAGAATATGGAAGAACTTGGCTGGCTTGAACGTCGGCGAGGCGTGGGAATGATTGTTGCCCGAGAAGGGTTACACGCGCGTATGGAAGACCGTTTCGGTTTTATCCGACCTGCATTGAGGGCGCTCTTAGTTGATGCCCGAGAAGTGGGATACAGCAAATCTGAAGTGATGGCATTAGTGATGCAGTATTGGGATGAAGAGTAATCAGATTGCGAGAGAAGGAGTAGTGAGAATCGAGTATGACCTACTCGACACTCGCCTCCGGAAATTTGCGACTTTCACTTAAGCATTACTGTACTTATCTTTGTTCCCTAGCCAGCGAGTAATGATCGCTTTGGCGTTATCAGGGTAGTGTTGATGCAGATACAGCGCCAGTTTCTGTACTTCAGGGATCAGCTTTTGATCTCGCACTAAGTCGGCAATTTTGAACTCAGCAACACCCGTTTGCTTGGTGCCGAGTAATTCGCCCGGCCCACGAATTTCTAAATCTCGCTGCGCAATCACAAAGCCATCACTGCTTTCACGTAACACCCCCAAACGTTGGGTGGCGGTTTTCGACAGTGGCGCGTGATAGAGCAACACACAGTGACTGGCGACCGAACCTCGACCAACCCGTCCGCGAAGCTGATGAAGTTGCGCCAAGCCTAAACGCTCTGGGTTTTCGATTATCATCAAGCTGGCATTAGGTACATCGACCCCGACTTCAATCACAGTGGTGGCGACCAAAAGGTGCAATTCACCGTCTTTGAACGCTTTCATCACCGCTTGTTTTTCTGCCGCTTTCATTCGCCCGTGTACCAAGCCGATTTTCAGATCGGGTAGTGCGCGTGAAAGGTCATCTGCGGTATCTGATGCGGCTTGCGCTTCCAGCACTTCGGATTCATCAATTAAGGTACATACCCAATATGCCTGACGACCTTCGTCGATACAGGCGGCATGCACGCGATTGACGATATCAATGCGGCGCGTGTCCGGCACAGCAACAGTTTGGATCGGGGTTCGACCTGGTGGCAACTCATCAATCACTGAGGTATCTAAATCTGCGTAGGCGGTCATTGCTAACGTTCGAGGGATAGGCGTCGCCGTCATGATTAGCTGATGCGGGTGAATGCCTTGCTTCATGCCTTTCTCGCGCAGTTCAAGGCGCTGATGCACACCGAAACGGTGTTGTTCATCAATGATCACCAATGCGAGATGTGCAAATTCAACGTGCTTTTGAAACAGTGCGTGTGTCCCGACCACCATTTTGGCGTCGCCGTTAGCAATCTTTTCAAGTTCTGCTTCTCTGGCTTTGCCGGTGAGTTTTCCTGCCAGCCAGCCCACAGAAATGCCGAGCGGTTCAAGCCAACTGGCAAAATTAGCCGCATGCTGCTCTGCCAGTAACTCTGTCGGTGCCATGAGCGCGACTTGATACCCTTGCTCAATCGCTTGCAGCGCGGCTAGCGCGGCCACCAAGGTTTTGCCGGAGCCCACGTCGCCTTGCACCAATCGCATCATGGGTTTGGTCAGCCCCATGTCGCGTTCGATATCGGCCACAACGCGGGTTTGTGCGCCCGTCGGACTAAATGGCAACGAGGTGAGAAACTTGGGTTTTAGCTCGCTGGATGGTGGCATCGAGAATGTCGGGTCTTGCTGCAATTTACTGCGCACGGCAAGCATTGACAGGTTCTGCGCGAGCAATTCTTCGAGGATCAGGCGCTTTTGCGCGGGGTGTTCACCGTTTTCTAATGCCGTGACGGCAATGTCAGGCGTTGGTCGGTGAAGGGTTTTGAGCGCGTCTTTGAGCGTGACCTGACGGTCATACAGACCATCAGGCAGTAGTTCTTGCACCGCAGCGCCATCGAGTAAGCCCAAGGCTTGGTCGGTCAGGTTTCGCAGCGTCAGTTGGCGCAGGCCTTCTGTAGTGTGATAGACAGGTGTTAGGGTTTCTTCCAATGCCAGTTCTGTTGGCTCAGAGAACACCTTGTATTCAGGGTGAATGATTTCAAGGCCATTTTGACCGCGCTTGATCTCGCCATAGGCTTTCACACGCTTGCCAGATTCAAGGCTGTTTTTCATCGCGGCGTTAAAGTTAAAAAAGCGCAGCGTGAGCGAACCGTGACCGTCAGTGATTTTGACCGTTAGCATCCGGCGTCGACCAAAGGTGGTGTTGTTGCTGACGACTTCGCCTTCGACCGCGGCATGTTGTCCCGGCATGAGACTCATCATTGGCCAGATACGCGTACGGTCTTCATAGCGGTAAGGGAGATGGAACAGCAGATCCTGCACGGTAAAAAGTCCGATTTTTTCGAGCTTTTCCGCCATTTTTCCGCCTACGCCTGTCAGCGAGGTTACGGGAACAGCATCTAACATTGAAGCGCGCATGGCAGTTTCATCTCTCCTGGTGGTTGTTTGCCGATCATAAGGTTATGTATTACTTTGCGGCCTGCATTTGTGCCCACCAAGTATCATCGGCAATAATTTGGCCTTGGTTATCTAGCGCAGGATACGGCAGACGTTTGCGCTTAGCGACTCTTGCCAGTACAGGGTATCCACGCTCGAAAACAATGCGGTCAACCTCGTCTTGTGGGATCAAGGTATGTGTACGCTGGTACATGCCCGCATTTTGGCGTTGGCGCTGTGCTTCGTACAAGATCAGAGCGCTTGCGACCGAGACATTGAGCGACTGTACCATACCTATCATGGGAATAATGATGTCTTGATCTGCCAATTCAAGGGCTTGCTTGCTGATCCCGGTTTTCTCCTGACCCATCACAATCGCCGTGGGTTTGGTGTAATCAATCTCACGAAAATCGACGGCGTTGTCAGACAGATTTGTCACCAAGATCTGCATGCCTTTTTCTTTCATGGCGGCAAAGGCATTGGGCGTGTTGTCGTGGGTAACCACATCCACCCAATTACGCGCACCTGCAGAGGTGCCGCCAAGTGTGCGCATCTTGCTATTTTGGGGCCAAACAGCGTGAACCTGATGCACGCCGACAGCATCAGCCGTGCGAATGATGGCGGAGATATTGTTCGGCTTGTGGACTTCTTCCATGCACATGGTCAGATCGGGCTGTCGGGTTGCCAACACGTCCTGAATACGTGCAAAACGTTCTGGTGTCATCTTGTTCTCGTCTATATAAAAACGCCCGCGAGTGGGCGGGCGTTGTTTGTTGCCTGATTCTTATTGCGCGAGTCAGTCGCTAGAGATTGATCGCTATCGGCTTTGCTGCTAACAGCGAGATATCAATTTTTCTGACGGCTGACTTTGATCACGTTTGGCATCACGCGAAGTCGACGCATGATATTGGCTAAGTGAACACGGTTCTTAGTGGTTAGCTTGACGTAGATGGTATACAAACGGCCATCGCGCTCTTCGGTCGTCAAACCTTGGATGTTTGAGCCTGTCGCGGCAATAGTGTTAGTCAGATCCGCCAATGCACCTTGGTGATTAAACATATCAACACGCAGCGCTGTCGCGAAATCTTGGTCGATGTCATCGCCCCACTCGACGGACATATACTTGTCCGGCTCTTGGCTGTAACCGCGAATGTTTGCACATTCTTCACGGTGGATAACCAGACCTTTACCCGGGCTGACATGCCCCACAATATGATCGCCGGGAATAGGACGACAGCAGTTAGCGTAAGTCAGTAAGATGCCATCAGCACCGCGGATTGGTAGGCAACCGCCTTGCTCCTCTAAGCTATCAGCATCGCCGAGCAGACGCTTCGCAATCACGACACTCATCACTTCGCCTGAACCAATGTCGGCTAACAAATCATCCAGTACTTCAAGTTTTAGATCTTTCAGCACTTTCTCAAGATTTGTGGGGTCGATGTCCTGAACGTTAACGTCACCCAACGCATGGTTGAGCAAACGGCGACCAAGGATCACGGATTCTTCACGGCGTTTGGTTTTGAGAACCTGACGAATTTTGGTTCGTGCACGTGAGGTCACCACATAATTGAGCCATGCTGCGTTAGGGCGAGCACCTGGCGCCGTGATGATCTCAATCGTCTGACCGTTTTTCAGCGGTTGGCTGAGCGGGTAAGACTGGCGGTTAACCCGCGTACCCACACAGGAGTTACCCACGTCCGTATGCACGGCGTAGGCAAAATCGACCGCGGTGGCGCCAACAGGCAGTTCGACAATGCGACCTTTTGGCGTAAAGACAAACAACTCGTCTGGGAATAGGTCAGATTTTACGCTTTCGATGAATTCAAAAGAGCTACCTGCGCTTTGTTGAAGCTCAAGCAAGCTTTGCATCCAGCGTTGTGCGCGCACTTGTGCGGTTGTCCCGCCCTGAATGCGATCGGCACCTTCTTTGTATGCCCAGTGCGCTGCCACACCTTTGTCAGCCATCTGATCCATGTCTTCAGTACGAATTTGTACTTCAATGGGTACACCGTGTGGGCCAATCATGGATGTATGCAGAGACTGATAGCCATTGGCTTTTGGCACCGCGATGTAATCTTTCATGCGACCCGGGCGAGGCTTATACAAATTATGCATCTGGCCGAGTGCGCGATAACAAGTATCCAAATCATCGACAATCACGCGGAAGGCGTATAAGTCCATGATGGTGTGAAAACGCTGCTCTTTATTCTTCATCTTGTTATAGATGGAGTAGAGGTTCTTTTCGCGTCCCAACACTTTTGCATTGATGCCGGCATCGCCAAGGCGGCCTTCAATCTCTGCATGGATTTTTTGAATCATTTCTTTGCGGTTGCCACGGGCCTGAACCACCACTTCCTTCAACACGCGATAGCGGTTGGGGTAAAGGGCTTCAAAACCGAGTTCTTCGAGTTCCACTTTGATGTTGTGGATACCGAGACGGTGGGCAAGCGGTGAGAATATTTCGAGGGTTTCGCGGGCAATACGGCGACGTTTATCAGGGCGAAGTGCGCCCAGTGTGCGCATGTTGTGCGTACGGTCAGCCAGTTTGATCAGAATGACGCGAATATCATGGGCCATCGCCATGATCATTTTGCGGAAGTTTTCCGCCTGCGCTTCTTTGCGATCGCGAAATTTAAGCTTGTCGAGCTTTGAAACGCCATCAACCAGATCGGCGACGGTATCGCCAAAGCGTTGCTGTAAGTCTTCTTTGGTGACGTCGGTGTCTTCAATCACATCGTGCAGCAGCGCTGCCATGAGTGTTTCGTGATCGAGGCGCATTTCCGCCAGAATACGGGCAACGGCAATCGGGTGGATGATGTAAGGTTCGCCGCTCGAACGGCTTTGCCCTTCGTGGGCGTCACGCGCGACCAAGTACGCTTGCCGGAGTGCCTCTAAGTGCGGCTCCGGCAAGTATTGTGCGGCGACTTCTTTCAGGCTATCGAAGAGATACAATCTGCCTGTTTCCCTGAAGTTAGATTAGCGGAGTGAGCCTGTGATGGTGCTTACAGCGGCCATTTCGGCTGCTTCTTGCTCTTGCTGCTCTTGGCGCTCACGAGTGTCTAGCACTTCTTTCGTGATTAGGCCTTCTTCGATTTCGCGAAGAGAGATAACAGTGTATTTATCGTTCTCTTCTGGAACCAGAGCATCTTTACCACCAGTTTGCATTTGGCGTGCGCGACGAGCTGCTACCAATACTAGATCGAAACGGTTGCCAATTTTTTCAACAGCGTCTTGAACGGTTACGCGTGCCATGAGGAACTCCAGTAAGTAATAAAATCAAAATGACCGAAAATTATACAAAAGCCGTGACTATAGTGCCAGCAATCTGTCAAGCATGTCGTGATATTTGCTGGTTTGCTTGTCTTGCTTCATTCGCTCTGCGCGAAGTATGGCTTTAAGATCCATTAGAGCCAGATCAAAATCATCATTCACAATAACGTAATCGTACTCGTTATAGTGAGATATTTCGGAGCAGGCTTCTTCCATGCGTTTCGCGATGACCTCATCAGAATCCTGACCACGTGCATTCAGACGACGTTCCAACTCTTCTCGACTTGGTGGAAGAATGAAAATGCTTTGGGCGAGCGGCATTTTTTTTCGAATTTGCTGCGCACCTTGCCAGTCAATATCGAGAAAAATGTCGATGCCTTTTGCCAGCATTTCTTCAATCCAAATGCGTGAAGTGCCGTAATAGTTACCGAAAACTTCGGCATGCTCCAAAAACGCATCTTGTTCGATCAGTGCTTTAAATTCATCAACGGCTACGAAATGGTAGTGAACGCCGTCTTCTTCGCCCGGACGTGTTGCACGGGTCGTGTGAGAAACGGACACTTTGATGTCGTAACGAGGATTGTCTTTCAACAGCGCCGAAATCAGACTTGATTTACCGGCACCGCTGGGCGCTGAAACGATGTAAAGCGTACCTTGGCTCATGGTTGTGATCACTGTGAGGTTAAAGGGCGCGCAGATTACCACGGACTGCACAAAAATTGAATTCTCTGTTTAGGATAACCTATCAGGAGAAAAAAAAGCCCAGCAAGTTGGCTGGGCTCTCTAAAAGAAGAACGATTACTCGATGTTCTGAATTTGCTCGCGCATTTGTTCGATCAGAACTTTTAGCTCAACGCCAGACGCGGTGGTCTCGGTGCTGATGGATTTTGATGCCAGTGTATTCGACTCACGGTTGAATTCTTGCATCATGAAATCCAAGCGACGACCACATGCGCCACCTTTTTTGAGGATTTTCTTGGTTTCCGATACGTGTGAATCAAGACGATCTAGCTCTTCTGCGACGTCAGATTTTTGTGCAAGCAGAATAATTTCTTGCTCAACGCGGTTAGCGTCCAGCTCGATTTTCGCTTCTTCTAGCTTGGTGATAAGACGCTCGCGTTGCCAATTGATAATCTCTGGCATTTTGGTACGAACGGTGATCACTTCTGCGGCAATGCCATCGAGACGCTGCTCGATCAGTGCTTTCATGTTTGCACCTTCGCTTGCACGTGCGGCGATGAAATCATCGACTGCTTCGTCAAAGCCGCTCATGAGGGCTTTGTTGATCACGTCCATATCTTGCTCTGGTGTTTCCATCACGCCGGGCCATTGCAGCACTTGGAAAGGACCAATATTGCCCTCGCCCGAGACTTCTTGGACCCACTTGGCGGCATGAATAACCTGCTTCGCTAACGCTTCGTTGATTTTCAACTCAGTATTGGCTGACGCATTGGCTTCAAAACGCAGATTACATTCTACTTTGCCGCGAGCTAGGCGCTGACGGAAACGTTCTCGAATGATCGGTTCAAGGCCACGAAACTGCTCTGGCATGCGGATATAGGTTTCAAGGTAACGCTGATTAACCGAACGGATTTCCCAAACGGCAGTGCCCCATATGCCTTTTACTTCCCGGCGGGCGTAGGCAGTCATACTGTGGATCATTGATGTTCACTCTTCTATCAAAGTTGTTCTGATTATACGCAGTTGTACCCATTCGTGTCAGTAATAGGGTGTGAGCGTGAAGAAAAAAGCGGCAAAGACGGGTTAGTGTTAGCGCGGCTGAGGGTAAATCGCTATAATCGCCGGTTAACGAAATTCAGTCGCACACATACAACTACAGGTGGAATTCTATGCGCCCAAGCGGAAGAGAAGTTGGTCAGATTCGTCCGGTTACCATTACCCGTCATTTTACTGCGCATGCAGAAGGTTCAGTATTGGTGGAGTTTGGTGATACTAAAGTCATCTGTACCGCCACCGTTGAAGATGGTGTGCCTCGCTTCCTAAAAGGAAAGGGCCAAGGTTGGATCACTGCTGAATACGGTATGCTGCCTCGTGCAACGCATACGCGTAACCGTCGTGAAGCGGCGAACGGTAAGCAAGGCGGTCGTACCATGGAAATCCAACGTCTGATCGCGCGTAGCCTTCGTGCTGCGGTAAATCTTGATCAGCTAGGCGATTTCACTATTACCGTTGACTGTGATGTTATTCAAGCCGATGGCGGCACACGTACTGCGTCTATTTCAGGTGCGAGTGTGGCAATGGCAGATGCACTGAATAAATTGGTTGCCGAAGGCAAACTGAAAGCGAACCCAATGAAGGGTCATGTCGCTGCAATTTCTGTGGGTATTTTTGAAGGTACGCCAATCTGTGATCTTGAGTATCTAGAAGACTCAGCAGCAGACACCGACATGAACGTGGTCATGCTCGAAGATGGCCGCATGATTGAAGTGCAAGGTACCGCAGAAGCTGAGCCGTTCACGGCAGACGAATTGAACGCTATGTTGTCTCTGGCCTCTAAGGGTATAGAAGACATCATTGTTATTCAGAAAGCGTCGTTAGTTGATTGATGAAAGGGCGGCTTCTATTGGAGCCGCTTTTTTTTAACCAAAATACCTATTTGGTTAATGTTAACCCCGATCTAGTTAATCGAAATACACACGTCACGGCCAGAAGCCGAAGAGTGAGTCAGGAGAGAAAATGAAAGCCTATCAGCGTCAGTTCATCGAGTTTGCATTGGAAAAACAAGTTTTGAAGTTCGGTGAATTCACCCTGAAGTCTGGCCGTAAGAGCCCGTACTTCTTTAATGCTGGTTTGTTTAACACAGGTCGTGATTTGGCGCGTCTGGGTCGCTTTTATGCAGAAGCGCTTGTTGATGCGAACATTGATTACGATCTGCTGTTTGGCCCTGCGTACAAAGGTATCCCTATTGCGACGACCACGGCTGTAGCATTGGCTGAGCACCACGATGTGGATACGCCATATTGCTTTAATCGTAAAGAAGCGAAAAACCACGGTGAAGGTGGCAATTTGGTCGGCAGTGCGTTGGAAGGCCGTGTGATGCTGGTGGATGATGTGATCACTGCTGGTACTGCTATTCGTGAGTCGATGGAAATTATCCAAGCCAACGGTGCGGATCTTGCGGGTGTGTTGGTGGCAATTGACCGCCAAGAGCGCGGCAACGGCGAGCTTTCAGCGATTCAGGAAGTTGAGCGTGACTTTGGCTGTAAAGTGGTATCCATCGTCAGTCTTGGTGATCTGGTGACCTATCTGGAAGAGCAGGGCACTAATCCTGAGCAACTTGATTCAGTAAAAGCGTATCGCGCTGAATACGGCATCTAATATCAATCGGATTACGTAAGCGGTCATAAATTTGTGCAGGGAAAATCGTCAAGAGCAAGGAAGAGATTGCAGTAACGCGTTGTTCTAATTATAAAATCTCTGACGCAGCTATTGCTGATTTAACCAGCAAGAATGACTGAAAACGTATTCCGATGGGTATAATGGTGATTGGTCGCTCAATGGCATAGTCCATGCGACGAATAAGCGATAGAAAAGCAAAAAGGCTGCAAAGTGCAGCCTTTTTTGATCTTTTCGCTAACAATGTCTACACGTTTAGTTCAATTGTGCGCTCAATAGCTGCCAGTATTGATCAAATTCTGCGGTTGGTGGGTACTTGAAGTTGGATCGAACAAATCGATTAAGACTGCCTTCAACTTGGCCGAGTAATTGCGCGGCAAGAATGGACTCATCAACAGGAAATCCTCTTCCTTCCCGCAAGCGGCGTTCTCGTAATACCTGACGCAATTGACTTTCGATTTTCTCGAACAGCTGATTGATACGGCCCTGCAGCCTGTCTTGCTCGAACATCAGAGCATGGCCTGTCATGATGCGTGTCAGACCCGGATTACGTTCACCAAAGACCAGCAGAAGTTGCAAGATAAGGCGAAGGCGCGTCAAAGTGTCTTTTTCTTCGCTTTGAATGCGGTTGATTCGAGTGATGAGCGATTCTTCAATGAATTCAATCAATCCCTCAAACATACGTGCTTTGCTGGGGAAGTGGCGATAAAGCGCCGCTTCAGACACGCCAACTTGAGCCGCAAGTTTGGCGGTGGTAATACGTTGACTGCCCTGAGTGGACTCCAGCATATGAGCCAGAGCCTGAAGAATTTCTTCGCGGCGGTTTTGCTTTTTTTGGCCAGCCATGAATAGATGGTTCCTTTGTTGTTTTCAGGGTCTCAGACCCAAAATCTCGGCTGAAGGGCCGATATTTTAACTGTGCGCTATCTGTATTAAAAGAATAATGCACCTTCGGAACAGGTGAAGCACATAGGAATTATTGAAAGCGTGAATACGGCATAAAAAACGCCGCTAATGGGCGACGTTTTTGTCATTCATGCTCTGGTATTACTGTTATTTTGTACCAGAGTGCCCAAATCCACCGGCACCGCGTTCTGTGGCGTCAAAGTCTTCAACAATGTTGAATTCTGCTTGAACAACAGGCACAAAAACCAGTTGCGCAATACGCTCGCCTGGTTCGATGGTGAACGTGGTGTTACCACGGTTCCAACAAGAGACCATCAGCTGACCTTGATAATCAGAGTCAATCAGACCCACCAAATTACCCAGTACGATGCCATGTTTATGACCTAACCCTGAACGCGGCAAAATCGTTGCTGCCAGAGAGGGGTCAGCGATATGAATCGCTAGGCCTGTCGGTAGCAGTTCCGTTTGGCCCGGTTCCAATGTCACTGGCGCATCGAGAATCGCGCGCAAATCTAGTCCTGCAGAGCCTTCAGTGGCGTAAGCGGGAAGCGGGAATTCAGTCCCTACACGTGGGTCGAGAATTTTTAGGTCAATTTTTTTCATCTTGTTTTCCACTGGTTTTATTTGCTGGCATTAAACAGGGTAGCGATCTCGCTGACAAGTTGGTTGCCGATATCGGCCTTACTTGCGAGCGGTAAAGGTTTGTCGCCCGCAGGCCAATATAGATGCAGCGCATTTTGGTCGCTGTTAAAACCTTGACCGTCGCAGGACACATCGTTGGCGCAAATGAGATCAAGATTCTTCTTCGCCAATTTACCGCGTGCGTATTGTTCCACATCTTGGGTTTCTGCCGCAAAGCCTACAGTGAAAGGACGATTCGCTGTCATGGCTGCGACGGATGCGACGATATCTGGGTTTTTGACCAGACTGATGGTCATTTCATCGTGACCGTCTTTTTTCTTCATTTTCTGATCGGCAATGTGGGCCGGTCTGAAATCAGCAACGGCAGCACAGGCAATAAAAATCTGGTGCAGAGCGGCATGAGCTTGAACTGCCTGATGCATATCTTCTGCGCTTTCTACGTCAATGCGTGCCACATTGGCGGGTGTACTCAGGTTTACCGGACCACTAATCAGCGTTACTTTTGCGCCGCGCTTGGCGGCGGCTTGGGCAATTGCGTAACCCATTTTCCCCGAGCTTTGATTAGTCAGATAACGAACAGGGTCGATCGCTTCGCGGGTTGGCCCTGCGGTAATCAACATGGACGTACCGGCTAAATCACCTTCTGAAAAATGTTCTTCCACTAAGGCGACTAATTGCATCGGCTCTAGCATTCGGCCTGGGCCAACGTCGCCACACGCTTGTTCACCACTCGCTGGGCCCCAGATTGGGTAGCCGCGGCGTTTGAGCGTTACAAGGTTTTCTTGGGTAGCGACTGCACGGTACATCTGCTGGTTCATTGCGGGTGCAATGGCGACGGTGGCGTCAGTTGCCAAGCAAAGGGTAGTGAGTAGATCGTTGCCCATGCCTGCGGTAACACGTGCCATCAAATCGGCAGTGGCTGGCGCAAGCACAACCAAATCTGCCCACTTGGCAATTTCAATGTGGCCCATCGAGGCCTCTGCCGCTGGGTCGAGTAGGCTATCGGCAACGGGGTGACCCGATACGGCCTGCATGGTCAGCGGGGTAATGAATTCTTTTGCTGCGTGGGTCATCACGACACGAACATCTGCGCCACGTTCGATCAATCGACGTGTTAGATCTGCGCATTTATAGGCGGCGATACCACCGCCAATGCCCAACACAATGCGTTTGCCTGTGAGGGATTGGGTAATTTTCTGAACCATAACCAAATAAGCCAATGGGGTAATTAAGGGAAAGATAACATAAAAGACCGGGTGATCACCTGTTGCGCTCAGAGGATTGTGAAAGCTGCGGTACCACAAATTGAAATGTAATAAAGAAGCTACTCAAAAAACGTGTTCCACACATTAATCGCACACTGAGCTAAGAGTCGTTGCGCGAAAAGACATCTGCAATGACGCTGCCTTTTTATATTGCGAGGCGTGTTTATGTCACTGAAAGATCTGCCGCTAGATTGTCGCCCGAGAGAGAAGCTGCTGGCGAAAGGGCCAGAGTCATTGACGAATGCGGAGTTGCTGGCGATTTTTCTTCGCACGGGTGTATCAGGCATGAATGCGATTGAACTGGCGGGTTATTTGCTGGAGGATTTTGGTTCATTGCGAGGCTTGATGCAGTCCAACTTAGCGCAATTTAGCCAGCGAAAAGGGCTGGGGTCTGCAAAATATGCGCAATTACAGGCGGTATTGGAGCTGAGTAAGCGCCATTTAAAAGAAATTATGTCCCATGAAGATGCCTTAACGAGTCCTTCGCATACGGCGAGATATCTCTCGGCACAATTGCGTGACAGGCCGCGAGAAGCCTTTCTGGTCCTGTATTTGGATAATCAAAACCGACCCATCATGGATGAAGTTCTTTTTGAGGGAACCATCAATGCTGCAGGGGTCTATCCACGCGAAGTTGTACGTCGTGCGTTGGAAGTGCATGCAAATGCGGTGATTTTGGCTCATAATCACCCATCTGGCATTGCTGAGCCCAGTTCTGCAGATCGTCATATCACGTCACGCATCGCTGATGCGCTGTCGTTGGTCGATATCCGGTTGCTTGATCACATGGTTATTGGTGATGGAGACGTTGTCTCTTTTGCTGAACGTGGCTGGATATAGGCTTTTCAAGCCAAAGCCGTTAAAAAACGATCAAAAAATGATAAAAGGATCTGCTCGGGACTTGAGCAATGGGAAGACAGTTAGTATAATGCGCCACCTTTGATAGCCTTGACCTAGTGCCTGACCTTGTTTTTTGCAGGAATGGCGGACAAGGTTGATATCGAGCTGAAACGATTTGGAGAGACATTCATGTCACGAGTATGCCAAGTAACTGGCAAGCGTCCTGTAACGGGTAACAACCGTTCGCACGCACGTAACGCCACCAAGCGTCGTTTTCTGCCGAACCTGCAAACTCATCGTTTCTGGGTAGAAAGCGAAAACCGCTTCGTTAAACTGCGTCTTACCCCTAAAGGTATGCGCATCATCGACAAGAAAGGCATTGATGCTGTTCTTACAGACATCCGCGCCCGTGGTGAGAACGTTTAAGAGGATTTAAAGAATGGCTAAAGGCATTCGTGAGAAGATCCGTCTAGTATCATCTGCTGGTACAGGCCACTTCTACACTACTGACAAAAACAAGCGTAATATGCCGGGCAAATTTGAGATCAAGAAATTTGATCCAGTTGTTCGTCAACACGTTATGTACAAAGAAGCTAAAATCAAGTAATTGGTTTTCTGCTTTACAAAAAAACTCAGCCTTGGCTGGGTTTTTTTATGTCTGCAATTTGAGGTGCACACTCGCATATAACTGTAAATCAGTCACTTCCGGATATACACTTTAGTCATGTCCAATGGCTGAGACCGAAAAATGGCAAGACCTTCTCGTCGTACCTTCAATAACTTTCTGATCATCGGCATCCTTTTGTTTGTTGCTGCCATGAACTTGCCCGATTACATCCGCGCTAAATTGGCGGAAAATGAAAAACCTCAACATGTCGAACAGGTACTCCCTGATGGTGTCATTGCCTTAATGCCTGATGATGTTTCGCCATTAGCGCTAAAATTTCCTGATTTCACCCTAACCAATGGGTCGCCTTGGCAAACAGACAAGGCCCTTGATGTGTCAGCAACTGAGTTGGCAAACCGTTGGTTGAATCTTTCTGGCACTGAAATAGATAGTGACACCTACAATAAGCTCAAGCCCAATTTGCGATCGCCAGCGACCTTGGTGGTGGATAGAGGCCAACACGTTGAGCCTTTGCGTCTGACCTATTATCAATTGCCTCAGTTTTGGCTCATTCAAAACTGGGAAAACCGTTGGCTTGCGGTCTCTGTTGCTCCAAACTACCTATTCCCATTCGACAACCAGAATTAATACGATGCCAGAATTACCGGAAGTTGAAGTCAGCCGCATGGGGATAAAACCACATGCGGAAGGGCAAGTGGTGACGAAATTGGACGTCAGGCAGCCGCAGTTGCGCTGGTTAATCCCCGATAGCCTCTATGATATTGAGGGACAGACGATTCACGCAGTCTCGCGCCGCGCCAAATATCTGATCCTTGAAACTGACATTGGCTATGCGCTGATTCATCTCGGTATGTCGGGCAGTTTACGTGTCTTACCTGAAATGGTACCGCCCGCTAAGCACGACCATGTCGATCTGCATCTGAGTTCTGGCGCTGTTATTCGTTATAACGATCCACGCCGTTTTGGCGCATGGCTATGGCAGCCGAACCATAGTGACCATCCTGCACTTGAAAAGTTAGGGCCAGAACCACTCACCGATGCGTTTACTGGTGAGTATTTGTTCGAGAGAAGTCGTAACAAGCGAACGGCCATCAAGCAATTTATTATGGATAATCCTGTGGTCGTCGGGGTGGGGAACATCTATGCCAATGAATCGTTGTTTACGTCTCGCATTCATCCTCAGCGCCAGGCGGGGTTACTGACCCTTGATGACGCGAATCTGCTGGTCGGAAACATCAAAACCATACTCGAAACCGCGATTCAGCAAGGTGGCACGACGTTAAAAGATTTCACGCAGGCGGATGGCAAGCCGGGGTATTTTGCACAAGAATTGCTGGTTTATGGCAAAACTGGCAAACCGTGCCCGGTATGCGAGACTTTGCTAGAGAGCGTCAAAATTGGACAACGGAATACATTTTTCTGTCCGTCGTGCCAGGTTTAGCCGCAGAACTTCCTGAGCAAAGACAAAAAAACCGCCAATGGCGGTTTTTTTAAGGCGTTATTTTTTGAGGTGAGATTTCAGTGCTTCTAGGACCTTAGGGTGCACAAACCCACTGGTATCGCCGCCATGAAGCGCGACTTCTTTGACCAATGTGGATGAAATAAAGGAGTTTTCTTCTGAGGGCGTGAGGAAAACACTTTCCAGCTCAGGCATCAGACGGCGATTCATGTTGGCCAACTGAAACTCATATTCGAAATCGGACACTGCACGTAACCCACGCACTAAAATGTTGGCGTTATATTGCTTGGCAAAGTCCACCAGAAGGCCAGAAAACCCGACGACGGAGACATTATCAAGGTGTGCTGTGACCTCTTTAGCCAGTGAGACACGCTCTTCCAATCCAAACAATGGCTTTTTACTCGGGCTGGCGGCAATGCCGACAATCACTTCATCAAACATTGATGCGGCGCGCTCCACCAAATCGATATGACCGTTGGTGACGGGATCAAAGGTGCCGGGATAAATTACCCGGGTTAGGGCTTTTTTGCTCACAGTCATTTCCTGCAATTCCTTAAACTGGCGACATGCTACCAAAATCTCGCGGTATTTTATCGTGCTTGGTGCGGGTAGATGTTGAAAAAGCCTACGTGACCAGCATTTCTTTCACACTATCTTCTCTTGAAGTTATTAGCGAAATTGCCATCATCCGGTATGATCGGCAACGAGAACCGTAAACTGGGACACACAATGAAAAAAATCCTTGTCATCCGTAACGATAAAATTGGCGACTTTATGTTGGCATGGCCCGCATTTGCGATGTTGAAAGAATCACTGCCAGAGGCAGAGATTACCGCTTTGGTGCCGTCTTATACTAAAGCGCTGGCAGCGTTATGCCCATCGATTGACAAGGTATTGGTTGATTGTGGAAAAGATGCAGATAAGTTGAGAAAAAAAGAGCTGGTGACAACGATCAAAGCGAACGATTTTGATGCGTCTATCTGTCTTTTTTCAAACAGTTATAATGCGACCCTAGTATGGAAAGCTGGCATCCCATTTCGCTTAGCGCCAGCGACGAAAATCTCTCAGCTTTTGTATAACCATCGCATCACTCAGCGTCGTTCTCAATCGGCAAAACCTGAGTATGAGTATAACCTCGATTTGGTGCGTGCCTTCTTGGCGAAAATCGGTGTGGAGGCGAAGGAGCCATCAGCGCCTTATTTGGCATTTCCTACCAGTGAACAGGCGGCACAGAAAACTAAATTGGCACACGCATTGGCGATTGATGAAAAGACGCCTTGGCTTTATGTTCACGCTGGTAGTGGCGGCTCAGCCAATAACCTTTCTTTAATGCAATATGCGGATCTTGTGGCAGGTATCTGTAAAAAGACGAAGGTTGAAGTGGTGCTCACCGCAGGACCAGGGGAGGCGAAGAAAGCCGCTGAACTGCAAGCCTTGCTGTCGATCAAAGGCATTGATTCTGTGGTTTATGATAAGAACGATGGCTTGCAGGATTTCACGTGTTCGATTGCTTGTGCTGATGCATTTATTGCAGGCTCGACTGGGCCGCTTCACATAGCGGCGACCTTGGACGTGCCGACAATTGGCTTTTTTCCTGCGAAGCGAAGTGCGACACCACTTCGCTGGCGACCGATCAATAGCGATGGTCATCACCTTGCGTTTTCGCCACCGACCGACAAAGACAAAAACGTCGCGGCAGATATGTCGAAGATTCATATCCGCGCCATCCTGCCAGACGTGAATGCATTTTTAGCGCGATTGATGGAAAGCTGATTTAGTTCGCACGGCTGTCATTGTCGCGAATCCAAAGGTCTGCGTATTTAACGAAAGTGGAATGCGCAGACAGTACGGCAATTAAAAAGCCCTGCTTCCCGTCTAAGAATCCACGCTTTAACAGATACATTTTCAAAAAGCAGCCGATAGCATGAGTAATGCCCTGACCAATACTGCTTTTCTTACCTCTAGCCTGACGTCCATCCGCCCATGACTTTGCGTAGAACGCAGATTTCACGAGATATTGGTGAAGGTCACGGTAAGAGTAATGCAGCATATCGCCGTCTAAGGTTTGTTTTTTACAGCCTTGTGGCTCAATAATTTTTTCGTGTACTAAGGCATCGTTGTAGCCTGTGTACTCACGCGGATAGACACGGATAATCTTATCGTACCAGCCTGAATGTTTGAGAAATCGGCCAAATACCCAAGTTGTGCGGCGCAAAATGAAGAGAGTCTTCTCGGATGGTTTTGCAAGAACATTAAGAATGCTCTGTTTAAGTGGCTCAGTGATGACTTCATCGGCATCAATGGCCAAAATCCAATCTTTAGTGGCGTAGCGTTGCGCCAGTTGTTTTTGCTTTCCAAATCCGGGCCACTCGGCGTTGATATGCACTTTGGCGCCTGCCGTTTGCGCGATGTTCACTGTGTTATCTGTGCTGCCAGAATCGACGACGATGATTTCATCGACCCAATCTAGGGACGCCAAACACTCTGGCAAAATCTGCTCTTCATTTTTGGTGATGATAATAGCGCTAATGGATGCGCGTTGTTGAGCTTGGCTCATGAGCAGAGTCCTTCTTTCTCGACCACTTCGTCAAAGCGAGCGATCACGTGATCAATAGTAATGCGTTGCATGGCGTCAGGATCTTTGACGCGGGTTCGCCATGAGACTTTACTGGCTAACTGCCCGGTTTCGGCCTTGATGGCTTCATCATAAGCGCTCACGACATATTGACGCCAGTTGTAAGGGCCCGTGCGTGCTGGATTGTGGTGGGCATACAGACCAATCACAGGCGTGTTGACCGCGTTGGCAAGATGCGCAGGGCCGCTGTCTGGTGCCAGTACCAGCGCCGCTTCTTTTTCTAAGGAGAGCAATTGAAGCAAGGTGGTTTTACCAATCAGATTTTTTACTGGGTGAGTCAGCTTTTGCTCAATAGCTTGTCCAAGTTCAATTTCTATCTTACCTGGGCCACCTGCCAAGATAACGTCAAAGCCTTTCTCGATAGCGTGCTCAATGACGCCAGCGTAGCCTTCGGCGGTCCAATTTTTAAATGCCTTGCTTGCTGCGGGTGCGACGATGAGAGTTGGCTTGTCACTCATCTGCGATTGCGCCCACGCGGCATCGTTATCCGATATGGGTAATGACCACGTAGGTGTTTGAGGTGCGAGCCCTAACGTTTCGGTAAAAGCCATAAATCCGTCAAGTACATGAAGTGATTGCGGAGAAGGGACTTTGATGTTGGTAAACCATGACTGCAAATCGCTGGCACGCACTTTGTCAAAGCCGAGCGTATAGCGCGCCTTAATACCCACCGAAAGTAAGCTGGCACGAATCGCACTTTGCATATGAAGCAGTGCATCGAAGCGTTTTCCCTTTAGTGCTTTCCACACCGTTTTCATGCCTTTGAAGCCAAGCTTCTTATCAAACGCAATCACCTCGACATCTGGCAGCAATGGCGTGAGCAGTGCCGCTTCGGCCTTGCCTGCTATCCAAGTGATGTGGGTTTCTGGCCATTGAGCTTGGATCGCTTGAACCGCGGCGATGGCGTTGCATACGTCGCCAATGGCAGACAAACGCAGAATACACAGTGACGTTGGTGGGGTCGAAAATAGGGCCATGATGATGCTTATAGGATTTTGATGGTTGAAATTATGCAGTTGCCGATCCGCAATGTAAAATGCAACTGCACGTCATGGGCGCTAGCCGATGCGTTTTTCGCGAATATGCAAAGGAATCTCTGTGGATCTATTGGTCGATAACAACACGCGCATTTGGTATGACAAATCCCTGTTAAGTGAAGATCCGGCACGCTGTTTTGACGTTGAGTTCTGGCAGAATAAAAATGCCGTGATTGGCTCCGCTTCTGGGCGAGGCACTACTTGGTTTGTGCAAACTGCGTCTGTGCCTGCGGCACTGCGTCACTATCGGCGTGGTGGTTTGTTCGGCAAATTGGTTCGTGATAGCTATGCGTTTACCGGATGGGGAAACACCCGCTCGGCGCAAGAGTTTCAGCTACTGACTTATCTGCGTGAAAAGGGCATATCAGTACCACGTCCGATAGCTGCTCGAGCGATTCGGGATGGATTGACCTACCAAGCGGACTTGCTGGTGGAAAAAATCGATGGCGCAAAAGATTTGGTCGATATCTTGATGGAAGCCCCGCTCGAAGCTTCTCATTACCACCGGATTGGCGTCATGGTGAGAAAGCTTCATGATGCTGGGGTGTGTCACACTGATCTCAATATCCACAATATTTTGCTCGATACCACAGGCACGTGCTGGTTAATTGATTTTGATAAATGCGGCAAAAAAACAGGGGAAGGCTGGAAGGCATCTAATCTCAGCCGCTTGCTTCGCTCATTTCGAAAAGAGCTGAACAAGCGACAAATCCAGTGGCAGGAAACAGATTGGGATGCGTTATTGATTGGTTATCAAGAGCAAGCAGTTAGATAATCTGGAATCTGCAAATTATTAGTTATTGTTTCTGGGCATCAATCCACGGTGCTATCGCTTCAAGTGTTTTAGCGACCGCGCCACGGTTTCTCTCCACCACATTCAGCGCGGCTTCTCCTGCTTGTTGGCATTTCTCTGGGTTGTTCATGAAACCCAATAGCGCATTGGCAATGTCTGAGGGCGCTTCTTGCACTTCACAAGCACCGGCTTCAATCAACTGATCGCCAATCACCTGAAAATTAAAGTAGCTTGGGCCTGTGATTTGAGGCTTCCCAAGGGAAGCGGGCTCTAGCAGGTTATGCCCACCCAGTTTCTCACCCATTAAACTGCCTGCCATAAAGGTCACGGTCGACGTGGCAAGCAAGGTCATCATTTCACCCATGGTGTCGCCCAAATACACTTGCGTATTGTCATTAATAGGCTGTGATTGGCTGCGACGTGACAGTGAAAATCCTTTCTGTTCAATCAGTGCTGCAACGTCGCCGAAGCGTTCGGGGTGGCGTGGAACCAGCACCAATAAAGCGTCGGGTTGTTTCGCCAACAGCGCTTGATGAGCGTCGAGTAAAATCTCGTCTTCTCCTGGATGCGTACTTGCTGCAACCCATACTGGACGTTGTTTAAGTGCTTGTTTCAGCGCGACGACAGCATGGTTAGATTCATCAAATTCAGGTAAATCAAATTTCACTGAGCCTGATACGGAAACATGCTGTGAATTGACGCCAAGTTGAATGAAACGATCAGCATCGTCTTTAAATTGGCAAAGAATGTGGTCGATATTGTTTGAAAGCAGATTGAATAGCGGCTGTACACGCTGATAGCCGCGCATCGACTTTTCCGACAGTCGTGCATTCATTACGATGATTGGGATGCCTGCTTGTTTCACTGCCGTTAAGGTATTCGGCCAAAGCTCGGTTTCCATGATCAACATGATTTTTGGATTCATGCGTTTCAAAAAGCCGCTGACAGCAAAGCCAAAGTCGATCGGCATGTACCTGTGTTCTATTCCTTCACCAAGCTTGCTTGCAATCGCAGCACCTGTTGTCGTTGTGGTGGTAACGAGTATCGAAGCGTCTGGGTATGTCTTGCGAAGCGCCAGAATAATCGGTTTTGCGGCAATCACTTCACCGACGGAAACAGCATGAATCCAAATTGGACGTTGGCCTACAAGTGCTGGCGTTCTTCCAAAATGCTCAACCCAGCGCTTACCCACACGAGGTTTCCCATCTTTGGCGCGATAGAGACCCAGAAGAAGAAAAGGGGCAGCGATGAAAAGTAAAAGGGTATAAAGAAGGCGCACACGAAAACCTTGTTTGGAAAACCTGGGGCTAGTTTACAACAAAGGGCTCGATATCGAGCCCTCTAGAAGGAATAAGTGGCTATTTAGACAGTCCTTCATCAATCAGATATTGCTGTACTTGTTCGGCATAATCGACGTTGTAGGAGTATTTGTCGCTGTCGTGCGCCGCAACAAGATTAACCACTAGAAAGAATGCCGACAAGGCAATCAGTCCGCGACTGAAGCGTTCTGGCATTGCAATGCGCCATGTTTCTGCGGCGATCAGCACTGGGATCAGAGCCAGCGGGAAGGTCAGGATTAAATGCCAGTAGGAAAAAGTAATGGGCGAGAGCATGGCGTTGATGATGATGGCCAACACAGTCGCGCCTGCAAACAAGAGCAACCAATGTGTGTCATCTGCAATGGGCTTGTCGCGTTTAATTATGGGTTTGATGGTCTTCCATGCACGCCAGTTCACTTTGGCGGAGATCACCACGGTTGTCGCGCCTACCAAATAAAGTAACGCCTGCCAGCAATACTGAATAGTCATCTGTAGCCAGCTGATGGTGGTGATCCAGTCAAAACTGACATCCGTGATCAGCCGATTTGAAAACATCGTAGAGCCGTAGCGAATCCAATAAAGTACCGCTTTGAGTACCGGGTAAACGTGAACCGCGCCATAACCGATATAGCGATCGCTTTCTCGACTGATACTCTCGTTAACCATGTATTCCTGAAAATAGGGAATAAGAGATGCGAGAACAACCATGCCACCAACCATGACACCCGCCCAATTAGGATGTGCCATTTTACGGTAAAGAAGATAGCAAGAGATGACCGCCAATACTGGCCACGAGTAATGGAATTGCATCGCGCCGCCAATCGCCAGCACATGCAAAAAGCTATAAATGAAAGACGATTTCTCTCGAAGCTTAAATGCCGACCAAAAGTGTAGCGCAGTGAAAAAGCAAAGGTATGCGGGGTTGTAGATTAGGCTGTCATAGAGCAACCATGGGTTCAGCCAATAGGTCACCATAAACACAAGGCGAACAGATGGGCTAAACACCGCTGTTATGACTGCATCAAAAAGAAAGAACGACACCACCCGCAGGGCGATAATCATCAGCATGGGTGACCAAGGGTTATCCCACAAGAGCAGTGGGCCACCGACTATCCACGCAGACAGCGAACCGGGCACATTGCCTACTGCACTGGCCGCGTTGCCAAATGCAAGCCAAACGCCTTGATAGGCACCCAGGTAGCCTTTGTGGAGCATTTGAGTTTGATCGCCAGTTAAGATCTGGTTGCTGGCATACAAAATAGCGAGCATTAGGCCAAGATAGAACCCAGCCCGTTGAAGCGAGGGGGCAAAGCGGGTGAATAAATCAGGGGTCATTGGTTTATCCGTAAAACTAGTCCGTTGAGGGTGGTGTTTCTTTATAAGTCCAAAATCGATGAATAACATAGGTCACCATCGGGATCATAAACACAACCAGCAGCACACGAAGATAACTATTGGTTTCACTGAACAACTCGCTAATTAATTGTGCGATCAAAAGTGCAGAAAACTGCACAATGAAAAACCGCGTTGCATTTTTAAGTGATAGTGATTTTTTGAACACAAATAAAGACTGCATCAAATACGACAAACCAAACGCACAGACGAACCCAATTAGGTTTGCTATGAAGACGTTAGTGGCAAAAAAGAGCAGAAGTGTGAAGGCGATGATGATGTGGGTTAGGCTTGCTAATCCACCGGTCAGACCAAAGCGAATGAGTCGGTATGTGAGTAGCTTTTCAACGAATGGATGCATCACTACTTATCATTATTGTTATTTTCAGTATCTGTCGCGGCAGAATCATTTTCGAGGATATAAACCGGTCGTCTTTTCGATTCCATATATAGACGCCCGATATATTCACCCATGACACCAAGACCGATTAATTGCATGCCACCAAAGAAGAGAACGATGGTGAGCAATGAAGCATAGCCAGGAAGGTCAACGCCAAACATGAGGGTTTTCAGAATAATGGCACTGCCAAAAACAAAGGCAATGGTAGAGATGAACACACCCAGATATAGCCAAACACGTAAAGGTGCGGTACTGAAACTGGTAATGCCTTCTAAGGCAAAATTCCATAGACGCCAGCCATTAAAGCTACTCTCTCCAGCGGCACGTGGCTGCCGCGCATATTCAACAACGGATGTTTTGAAACCTACCCAAGAAAAAATGCCTTTCATAAAGCGCTGGTTTTCAGGTAACAGCTGGATAGCCTGCACTACACGACGAGTGATCAACCGAAAATCACCGACATTATCGGGGATTTCGACGTCTGCGATACTGTTGTGGAATTTATAAAACAGGCTCGCGGTGATTTTTTTTGCAAGTGTATCGCTACTTCTGTCGATGCGTTTAGCGACAACGACATCATAGCCTTTTTGCCATTCTCGCAAAAAATCATGAATAAGCTCTGGCGGGTCCTGTAGATCGGCATCGATCGGAATGATGACCTCGCCCTTAGCATGGTCAAGGCCAGCCGTCAGCGCGGCTTCTTTGCCAAAATTACGTGACAGATTGAGTACACGTATGTGTGTGTTTTTTGCAGCAAGCTCATGAAGAACAGAGAGAGTGTTGTCTTTGCTACCATCGTTGACAAACAGCAACTCGTAG
Source organism: Enterovibrio sp. FF113 (assembly GCF_041439165.1). Taxonomy (NCBI): domain Bacteria; kingdom Pseudomonadati; phylum Pseudomonadota; class Gammaproteobacteria; order Vibrionales; family Vibrionaceae; genus Enterovibrio; species Enterovibrio sp. FF113. Next base: position 110,925 of record NZ_JBGONO010000004.1, read on the forward strand.
CTAAAGTCAGTTGCAGACATAATCCCAGTGATTTTATCTGTAAACGTATGAATGACTTCTTGCTCGTTAAAGCATGGGCATACGATGGATATTACTGTTTGAGTCATGGAGTTCCATTCCTATGTTTTGGTGAATCAATCCATTAATGCATATTATCTTAGGCGTGTTACTGGGTTCGCCCTTTAAAATACTGCACTTCTTTTGGTGGAAAGATTTTATCAAGGAAGTTTTTTACTTTTCCTTTAATGCTCTTTTCTTTGTAAACCGTCGGCGATGTATCTAAGTCTACGTGTTGAATTCGTTTCAAATCGTCTTCTAAAGATGATCCGGATAGGATTGAGAGCATAAAGAAATCGCCAATTTTTTCATTCCAGTGTGGCTTATTACCCCAGTAGTGGCCAATTTGGTTTTCTGCCGCGACTAATAATGTTGAGTCTTTTAGTGCCACAGAGAATGCAAATTGTTCAACCAATCGTCTTGGGCAGTCTGTCGCACAAATTTCATCACAAATATCAATAGCGAGTGATATGACGTGTTGAGCATCCTTTCGACTCAATGCAATGACACCTGCGTTCCACATTTCGGTTTCTTTATTGATGGTGACACCAGAAAATGTTTTTCCACTCAGTGATTGCCACATTTTTCTGGGTGTTTTACTCGTCATTTCGACAAGTTTCCCTTCGTTTTCATGCATGAAAGAATTGCCTTGGCTTAGGCCAAGTACAATTTTCTCCATGTCACGAACATAGAATGTGTCAGAGTCAACATAGAGTATATCTTGGCCTGCATTATGATGGGCGGCCGTTTCTATTGCTTTCATCTTAATGCGCCAAAAGAAATCGTGGTTACCACGCCATTCATTCATTTTGTTTTGGTCGATCTCAATTACATCGACACGGTCACCAAAATATTTGTAATAACATGGGCGATCGGTCACAACGCAAACCTTAGAAATCAAGTCACTTTGCAAATAAGTAAGAATGGCAAAAGATGCTTGATAGTGATTTTCTAGTCGGTCGCCAAAAGTAAGAAGAGTTAAGATCATTTACATTATCCGTATGTTAGCTATTTGCGGGTGTCACTAAAAATGAACGCGTTATTATCGTTGGTAATTATTTCATTCACTGGTTTTGTTTTCTGTGGCATAAGCGGAAACCATTGAATTTATTATCTGCTCATTGCTAGGGATCGCACAAGATGCGTTCATGACGATATGGTGGATCGGTTCATACCTAGGCGTGTAACGAAATGGAACGGTTGCGTAAAAAATGCCAATAGTGGGCGTGTGCGTGGAAATGGCGACGTTTCTAACACCGGTATCTGGCGCAATCACCAATTGAGCTTTGGCTGTGAATATCAGTAATTCATCGAGCGGGATGCAGGGCTGGATTTCAAAATTGTCATGCGCTGTTAAATGAGAAAGGAAATCTCCTTTCTCATTATCTTTAACCCCTTCAAGAAAGACGTGTTTAACTTCTGGAAACGCTTTTATTGCCATTTCCATCAACGCAATGACTTGCTCGTTTTTAAGGACTTTTCTCGGCTGAGATGCGCCGTTGAAATAAGCAAAGTAAGGGTTATTTGATTCCGACATTATTGCGTGGTCGGGATACCCAAAGTCCAGTCGATTGACAGGGTTATGACCAAGCAAACGTAACATGTCGAGCATGGTTTCGACTTCAGGCTGAAGATCTGAGCGGCAAACTGCGGCATTGTATAGCGTCCCTTTTAGCCAGGATTTATAAGGGAAGCCTACTTTTAGTTTAGCTTTGTTGAGTAGATTGACCCAATATGAACGATTAGTGCATGCCAGGTCGAAAATCAGATCTTGGTCACCCACTTCTCGGAAATTGGCCATTTTATCGCTGAAGGATACGTTGTCTTTTTTGTCTCTGCCGTGCAAAACAACCGTACGATCGACAAGATCGGAAGGCATACCATATTGGTAGGTTGAAAGCGCCACCAACGTAATTTCAGCGTTTGGGAAAAACTTTCTTGCTTCAATCAGAAAGGGGCGCGTAATGACTTGATCGCCTAAAGCAGCATGTCGAATGACCGCAATTTTTTGGACTTTATTTGGGTCAAATTCATTATTCAAGTAGTGCTTGGCGGCTTTAGATGCGTAAGCGCCTTTTTCAAAGCAGGCATATTTTGAAGAAATCTTTGGCTGATTAAATTTCATGGTCTTTCCATTGCGGCGTCGAGATTAAGTCGTGGTATGCGCTGAGTACTTGCTGCGGCATTAGTTTATTGAGGCAATCTAAGTGGCCAAGTGGGCATTCCCGTTTGAAGCAAGGGCGGCATTTGATGTCTGTGTTAACGATTCTTACTTTATTTGAAAGCGGCGGCGTGTACATAGGTGAGCTTGAGCCATATATCGCCACAATATTGGCGTTGACGGCAGCGGCGACATGCATGAGTCCTGAATCGTTTGAAAATACGGTGTGGCATGCAGCGAGCAGATCCACCGCGTCGACTAAGGACGTTTCACCGGCTAAATCAAAGCACATTGATTTTTGATGCTCTGAAAGTGCACTAATAATACCTTCCGTCACTGATTTGTCTTTGGGGCCACCGAAAAGGCACACTTGATTCCCTTCAGTGATCAATTGTTTGGCGATGTAGGCATAGTGTTGTTCAGGCCAGCGCTTTGCTGGGCCAAACTCTGCGCCTGGACACAAACCAACAATGGGTAAATCCGGTGAGATACTGAATCGTTGCAAGCATGCTCGCTGGTTTTTATTGTCTACGTTGAGTGCGGGATGAGGAACGTTGTCTATGGTGACTTCGGACAGCATGCTGCTTTTACTGTGTGCAAGAGCTGCATAGCGTTCAACCATAAATTGAAAAACTTTTCGATCTGGACGCAGGTCATTTAGCAAGCCATAACGCATCTCACCTTTCCAACCAGTGCGCTTAGGCACTTTGGCAAACAGAGGGATGAGTGCAGATTTTGCTGAATTGGGCAGAATGTAGGCATGGCTATAGCGATTGTCGCGTAGTGACTTACCTAACTTCCAGCGTTCAGAAAGGCTAAATTTCCCGTGACCGATAGGCATTTCAATAGCACGATTAACCTCAGGCATACGCTCAAGAATTGGCTTACACCAAGCGGGCGCGAGGACATCAATTTGAGCGTCAGGATTTTGCTCTTTGAGTCGTTTATAGAGGCTTTGGGACATGACCATGTCGCCAACCCAAGATGGGCCAATGATGAGTATATTCATGATGAGTAAGTGAGCTTTTCATCCCAGTGCACGTCAGATTTAATGGTTTTCGCCGGGTTGCCAGCAGCGATGCTGTGAGCGGGAACGTCTCGGGTCACGACGGCATTAATGCCGATAATGGAGCCGTCACCAATATTGCTTCCTTTAAGAACAATGACCCCATCAGCTAACCATACATGATTGCCGATGTTGATGTTCTTGGCAGGGTTGATTCGTGCGCCTGACGAAAGAATGTCATGTCCATCACTTGTCATGACTTTAACGTTGCGCGAAAACATGCAGTCATTGCCGATCGTGAGTGACGTGTTGCTCTCGCGTGCGGATAGGTAACAGCCTTCGCCAATGACACAGTTTTTCCCGATCGTAAGTGCGCAATTGATGCCGTCAATTTCTAGCTGTACACCTTTGAGGTTGGCACCGTCTTCAAACGTCAGCGTGTTTCCCGAACCCTTAATGGAAATATTGCATTTTCGGACCCGAACACCAGAGCCTAGGACAACGGTGTTATTTTTTTTGATTTTGACTTTGTTACGGATCTGAAAAAGTGCGTTATCAAAAAAGCCACTTTTACGGTTGCGACTCTCCATGCTCGCGCTCCTTAATATATCTGGCTACCATCCGGCCTAGATCTCAGCAGATTCATAATCCACATATATTGCCCTGGATCGTCTTCCAAAAACTGCTCGATGCGCTCGTTCATCATGCGTGCGTCTGTTTCTTCGCTGCCTGATGGAAACGGTGCCAGCGGGGGCTGGATGATGACCTCAAAGTTACCAGTTTCTCGGTTATAAACAGGCATAAGCGGCACAATTTTCGCGCGGCTAAGTTTTGCCAATTTACCTAATCCTGAAAGCGTCGCTTTCTGGGTGGCGAAGAGGGGCACGAACACGCTGTGTTCTGGGCCATGATCTTCGTCAGGCAAGTAATATCCTAAATAGCCTTCACGCACGGATTTAATGAAGGGCTTCACGCCGTCTGAACGTTCGTGGGTGCGACCGCCGTACTTGAGACGTTGCACATTCATTAGCCAATCGACCACCCGGTTTTTTTGCTTTTTCACCATAGCAGCAACAGGTAAGCCACGTGAGGCGAGTTGCACTGCGGGGTAATCAATTGCCCAACTGTGTGGTACCAGCAAAATCACTTTCTCGCCGTTTTCAACTAAGTCAGTGAGGATTTCCTCATTACGAAATAACGTGCGTTTTTCCAAGTAGTGCTTGCTGCGCATCATGATGGTGGCAAAGCCAAGCATCACGCATCCTGCGTTAATATAGCTTTGTTCTAAGATCGCAAAACGCTCTTCTTCGGTTTTCTCTGGAAAACATTCTAGAAGATTGACCACGGCACGTTTTTTAGCGCGGTTGTTCATTTTCACCAGTTTTTTGGCGAGAAATTCTGCGAACTTGTCACGTAAACGAAAAGGCACAAAAGCGAGGATCGCGACAAAGAACATGCCTAGCCATGTTCCCCAATAGCGAGGATGAAGGAACGCCCATTCGAATTTGGGTAAATAGGAGTTGGTGCTAGATTCTTGGCTCATAGAGTCGAAACTACAGATAAATCAGAGGGAAGAAAAAAAACGGACCGAGGCCCGTTTTTCAGCCAGTTACTTATTCAGTATTGCCATGTATTCGGCAACGCCTTCAGCGACAGTTTTAAACTCATCGTTGTAACCCGCCGCGCGAACCTTGGTCAGGTCGGCTTGGGTATAGGCTTGGTAGCGGCCTTTCAAGTGATCTGGGAACGGTATTTCTTCCACTTCGCCTTGGTTGTGGTGAGCAATAACCGCGTTAGCCACAGCGCGGAAAGGTTCAGCTCGGCCAGTGCCGCAGTTGAAGATGCCAGAAACGCCGTTTTCCAGAAACCAAAGGTTCATTTTGCAAACATCACCGACGTAGACGAAATCACGTTTGAAGGTATTGCTGCCTTCGAACAGTTTCGGGTTCTGTCCGTCTTTGATTTGGTTGTTCAGGTGGAATGCCACTGACGCCATGCTGCCTTTATGGCCTTCACGTGGACCATAAACGTTGAAGTAGCGGAAACCAGTAATTTGAGAAAGCTTCTCGCCGTGCGCTTCTGCATCCGCCCAAATGCGACGAACATAGTTGTCGAATTGTTGCTTCGAGTAACCGTAAACGTTCAGTGCGCCTTCGTATGGCTTCTCTTCGATGAAGTCATGGTCACGGCCGCCATAGGTGGCAGCAGAGGAGGCGTACAGGAACGGAATTTCACGCTCAAGACAGAAGTGCAGCAACTCTTTTGAATACTCATAATTGTTGAGCATCATGTATTTACCGTCCCACTCGGTGGTGGCAGAGCATGCGCCTTCGTGGAAGATGGCTTCAATCGGGCCGAAATCATCGCCCGCCATGATTTGAGTGATGAAGTCTTCTTTGTCCATGTAGTCGGCGATGTCTAGATCGACCAGGTTCACGAACTTGTTACCGTCTTTCAGGTTATCAACCACCAGAATGTCGTTGATACCTTGTTCGTTCAGGGCTTTAACAATGTTGCTGCCAATCATGCCAGCGCCGCCAGTCACTATAATCATACTTTTACCTAATATCTGACAATGAGAAGACCCCGCCATCACTCTCGCGGAGGCTATGGTAATATTTACATTTCCCTATTGGGCATGAGGATAGCAGTTTAACCATGAAAACCCGTGATCGCATTATTCATTCTGCATTGGCACTGTTTAACGAGCAGGGTGAACCGAATGTCACTACCAATCACATTGCTGCTGATCTCGGGATTAGCCCAGGAAATTTGTATTATCACTTCCGTAATAAGGAAGAGATTATACACAGTATTTTCGATCAATACGCGCTCGATCTCACGGTAGGTTTTCAGCCAGAAGCCCCTGCTGAATCGGATCAACAGCGTCTGCTTGCTTATCTCGATGCGACGTTTCAGTTGATGTGGCGTTACCGCTTCTTCTACGCGAATTTGCCCGATATCTTGCGCCGCGATGCGGTGTTACAAAACAAGTATCTGACGGCGCAACAAAGCCTTAAAACCAACTTGTTTGCGATGCTGGGGCAGTTTCGTGAAACGGGCTGGCTGGATATGGAAGATGAAGCATTGGCGTCTTTGTGCAGCACGCTTAAATTGGTCGCATCGAGCTGGATCTTCTATCAAAGTGCGCAAGCGCCCCAAGCTAAAATCACCCCTGCCGTTATCTATCAAGGCGTCCTTCAGATCCTCAATATGGTGTCGCCAATGACAACCGACAAAGGCCGTGCGGTCGTGGGTGAAATTATTGAGCATTATCGTCAGCAAATGGCGTCTGCGTCTGCGTGATCCATGGCAATAAGATGTGCTAATTCGATAGACGAAGCCTTCCTCATAATTCTATTATCGACCCCCATTCTGATATGTCATACTGCATTAAAAGCATCACTTGGGCATATCAGCTGCATATGGTGCAACAAACACTGTGTTATCAGTGATCTACTGGTTGCACGTTTTAAATCTGTTCCTGTTTTCCTTGATGGAGTGAGCGATGACTGCCGCTTTTTACCAGCAAATCCGCCAGCAGCTTGAAGAAACCAAAGCTGAAGGTCTGTACAAAGATGAACGCGTGATCACTTCTGCCCAACAGGCGAGTATCTCGGTGACGTCCGGCGCTGAAGTGTTGAATTTCTGTGCGAACAATTATCTTGGCTTAGCGAACCACCCAACGCTGATTGACGCGGCGCAAAAGGGCATGGATCAGCATGGCTTTGGTATGGCATCAGTTCGTTTCATCTGCGGAACGCAAGACGCGCACAAAGAGCTTGAGGAAAAGCTTTCTACCTTCCTCGGTATGGAAGACACCATTCTTTATACCTCTTGCTTTGATGCCAACACGGGTTTGTTTGAAACCATTTTGGGTGCGGAAGATGCGATCATTTCTGACGCACTCAACCATGCCTCAATCATTGATGGTGTGCGTCTTTGTAAAGCGATGCGTTTTCGCTATGCCAACAACAACATGGAAGAGCTTGAGCAGCAACTGATCGCTGCCAAAGAAGCCGGCGCACGTAACACGCTTATCGTGACAGACGGTGTGTTCTCAATGGACGGCGTCGTGGCGAACCTGCCAGCGATTTGCGATTTGGCAGACAAATACGGCGCATTGGTGATGGTTGATGACTCTCACGCAGTGGGCTTTATGGGCGCGAATGGTCGTGGTACGCACGAGCACCACGACGTGATTGAACGCATCGATATCATTACCGGCACGCTGGGCAAAGCCATGGGTGGAGCATCAGGCGGTTACACGTCGGGTAAGAAAGAAGTGATTGATTGGCTGCGCCAGCGCTCACGTCCGTACCTGTTCTCGAATTCTCTCGCACCGGCCATTGTGTCTGCGTCTATTCGTGTGATTGACCTGCTGGAAGAAAGCGGCAATTTGCGCACCCAACTATGGGAGAACGCGAGCCATTTTCGTGCGCGAATGAGCGAGGCGGGTTTTACGCTTTCTGGCGCCGATCATGCGATCATTCCTGTCATGCTTGGCGACGCAAAAGTGGGTGCTGAGTTTGCAGAACGTATGATGGAAGAAGGTATCTACGTGGTAGGTTTCTCGTTCCCTGTGGTACCAAAAGGCCAAGCACGTATTCGTACACAAATGTCGGCTGCACATAGCCGCGAGCAATTAGACAAAGCTATCGATGCCTTTATCAAAGTGGGTAAAGACATGGGGCTGATTGAGTAAGTGACAATGACAAACAAAATGAAAGCACTGGCAAAACTGAAACCAGAGCCAGGGATTTGGATGACAGAAGTCGACCTACCAGAAGTGGGTCACAACGATCTTCTGATCAAAATCCGTAAAACGGCAATTTGTGGCACCGATGTACATATCTACAACTGGGACGAGTGGTCACAAAAGACCATTCCTGTGCCGATGGTTGTCGGTCACGAATACGTGGGTGAAGTGGTTGCCATGGGTCAGGAAGTTCGCGGTTTCACTGTGGGCGATCGTGTTTCAGGTGAAGGTCATATCACGTGTGGTCACTGCCGTAACTGCCGTGCCGGCCGCACACATCTTTGCCGCAATACCACCGGTGTTGGTGTTAACCGTGAAGGTGCATTTGCAGAGTACTTGGTGATCCCTGCGTTCAATGCTTTCAAAATTCCTGCGGATATCTCTGATGATCTCGCATCAATCTTCGACCCATTTGGCAACGCGGTTCATACGGCATTGTCGTTTGATTTGGTGGGTGAAGATGTATTGATCACGGGCGCAGGCCCAATCGGTATCATGGCTGCCGCGGTGGCTAAACATGTGGGCGCGCGTCATGTGGTGATCACGGATGTGAACGAATACCGTTTGGATTTGGCACGCAAAATGGGTGTAACCCGTGCAGTAAATGTCGCTGAAGAAAAGCTGGAAGACGTGATGGCCGAACTTGGCATGCGTGAAGGCTTCGATGTGGGCATGGAAATGTCAGGTAACCCGTCAGCGTTCAATGCCATGCTTAAAACCATGAACCATGGTGGTCGTATTGCCCTTCTGGGTATTCCGCCTTCAGACATGGGTATCGACTGGAACCAAGTGATCTTTAAAGGCCTGGTGATTAAAGGTATCTATGGTCGCGAGATGTTCGAAACGTGGTACAAGATGGCGAGCTTGATTCAATCAGGTTTGGATCTCAGCCCAATCATCACGCATCACTATAGTGTGGATGATTTCCAACAAGGCTTTGACATGATGCGTTCAGGCATGTCAGGCAAAGTGATTTTGGATTGGCAGAAGTAATCTTCCCCAATCTTGGATGACTAAAACAATCAAACCCGCTTCGGCGGGTTTTTTAATGCTAGAGCAAAGGTAAAATCGCGGTTTAGGGTAAGAAGGCCTGAGAGATAGGCACTAAATCAACCCGTTGCTGAAGCTCAGGAAGTGCTTTTTGCAGCGTATCGAGTGTGATTGGGAAAGGGTGGGCTATCACGACCGCGATACCTCGTTTTTCTGCCAGTGTGACGGCCAGTTCGAGTTGATCAGAGATAAATGCTTCATTGAGGTAATGGTCGAGAAAGACATGGCGGCGATTGTTGGGGAGCCCATGTTGCTTCGCGATTTTTTGTGCCACCGTATTGACGGTGGTACGGCTGTCGATAAATCCCAATTGCCTGTCGTGGAGCAACTCCATAATCCAATGCATCGGTTCGCTGTGCTGAGTCAGTAAACTGCCCATATGGTTGTTCACCGCAATCGCATGAGGAACGCGATACAGCGCCTCTTGCACGGCCTCTTGCATCTCGAGTTTGGACATATCGAGCGTTAGCACATATGACTCTTGTGGCGCGCCGGGTGGGCTTTGCATGGGCAAGTGAAGCAAGATTTCACGGTGTTGGCTAAGCGCAGTCAGTGCGACAGCGGTATCAAACTCCGTAAATGGGATCACAGAGATACTGATTGCAGCGGGGAGTTTGGCGATATCTCTTGGCATCAGGTCATAGCCGAGGTCGTCAATGATCACCGCGAGCTTGGGTTTCGTTAAGGGGTTCTTCGCCATGGCTGGCATGGCGAGCAGCAGTGCTAAAGAGAGTGTGATGTAGGTGGTGACAGTGACAATCCTTTGCATCTGCTACCGACTCCGCTTACCGCCCGAGCCAAGGGCTAGGGTTAGTGGCATTGCCTTTACGCCGTATTTCGAAGTAAAGGCCGGAGGAGGCTTGCCCGCCGCTGTTACCAACAAGTGCCACGGGGTCTCCCGCTTTTACTGTGTCTCCCACATTGCGCAACAGTGCTTGGTTATAGCCATAAAAACTCATGTCGCCTTTACCGTGATCAACCACCACCATCAATCCGTATCCGCGTAGCCAGTTAGACAACACCACCGTGCCATCATGAGCCGCTTTGACTTCGGCTCCTTCTTTGGCGGAAATGACCATGCCGTTCCAGCGCAATTGACCACTTTGCGGACTGCCATAACTATGCAGTACTTTGCCTTTTACTGGCCACTGCAGTTTGCCTTTGTACTTGCCGAGCCCATCCATTTTGACTTTGGCTTGTTCGGCGGCAACTCTCGCTAATTCTGCGGATTTCTCTAGTTCGACTTTGAGGCTTTTCTCGTTATCACGCAGCTCAGAAAGATAAGATTTGTCGCTTTTGATTTGGCGTTGAATGGCGCTGGCGGTTTTTTTCTGCGCCTGTTGTTCTTTTTCTAGCTTGGTTTTATCGGCCTGAAGTGATGCCAGCACAGTTTTCTGTTTTTCTGTTTGCTGAACCAGCATGCGACGTTTGAGCTGCAACTCGGTATCGGTTGCTGCCAATTCATTGATGGCGTCGGTACGAGCTTTGGAAAGACGTTCGGCATAGACCGTCATGCGATCCAGTTCGTTGGTGTCTTGCCCGCTAAGCAGTGCGTTCAGCTGATTGTGTTCGCCTTGGCGATATTGGCTGTTCAGTAACTCTTTCAGTAGTTCCATCTGTCCGAGTTTGCGTTGCTCCAAGCGCTGACTTTCACGGTTGAGGGCTGCAATGTCGTCTGCCAACGTCGAAAGGATCGCATTGGCGTCACGGATTTTTTTGGCGAAACCACTGATAGATTGCTCTTGCTTTTTCAGTGCAGATTGCAGGCTGTTAAGTTGTTTGCTGCTCGTATTGAGTTGTTGTTCTTGTCGGGAAATTTCATTTTTCACGCCGGATAATTGTTCATCGCTGGCGTTTGATAATGAGCTGACAAGCAGGCATAGCAAAGCGCCAGTGCATAAAGCACTGGCGCGCAATTTTTTCGATAAGCGCAAATTTATTCCCAACATTTTGGCAGTATATCAATCTGATCATCGGTCTGCACTACTGATAGTGTCTCAGCGTCGCAAGAACAGAAAGATATTAGTGCTTCTAATTCAACAAGATTTTCAGATCAAAAATGGCGGTGTAAAGAGAACGGTAGACAATAAAAAACGCGCCGACGAAAAGGGAGTTTTTCCTTTCTCATCGACGCGTTTTAATCGCTAAATAACCGAAGTGGTATTTAGCATTGAAACATTATTTTTGCACGTAAAGCGGCTTGCCAGTCATGTCTGATGGGATAGACACATCCGTCAATGAAAGCATAGTCGGCGCTAGATCGGACAATTTACCGCCGTCAAGCAGCTCGATATTCTTGCTGCCAACGTAGATCAATGGAACCGGCAGGTTGGTGTGTGCCGTGTGAATGCCACCCGTTGTTGGGTCGACCATCATTTCTGCGTTACCGTGGTCAGCGGTGATCAGCAGTTGGCCGTCAACTTCTTTGATGGCTTCAACCACACGAGCGATGCAGCTATCTACTGCTTCACACGCTTTAACCGCTGCATCGTAAACACCCGTGTGGCCAACCATGTCGCCATTCGGGTAGTTACAGATGATTTGGTCAAACTTGCCGCTCTTAATTGCAGCAACCAGTTTGTCAGTGAGTTCTTCTGAACTCATTTCAGGCTGTAGATCGTAGGTGGCCACTTTTGGTGACGCAACCAATGCACGCTCTTCGCCTTCAAACTCGTTTTCAGCGCCGCCGTTAAAGAAGAAGGTCACGTGTGCGTATTTTTCTGTTTCAGAGATACGCAGCTGAGTTTTTCCTTCTTTCGATAACCACTCACCCAGTGTATTCACTAGGTTGTCTGATGGGTATGCGCAAGATGCGTCGATGTCTGATGCGTATTCAGTCAACATCACGAAATCTGACAATGCCGCCACTTTTGAACGGGTGAAACCGTCAAACGATGGCAGGAAAGTGCGAGCGATTTGGCGCGCACGGTCAGCACGGAAGTTCATGAAAATCAGGCTGTCGCCGTCATTGATAGACGCAACAGGTTGGCCTTCAGCACGGATTTCAGAGGCTTTAACAAATTCGTCGTTTTCTTCACGCGCGTATGCCGCTTCTAGTGCTTCAACGGCTGATGCGTAAGTGAAATCGCCTTTTGCTTCAGTCAGCAGGTCATACGCTTGTTCGACACGATCCCAGTTGTTATCGCGGTCCATGGCGTAGTAACGACCAATGATAGAGGCCGTGCGGCCTTTACCCAGTTTCGCGAACAGCTCATCGATACGTGCCAGTGAGTTTTTCGCACTGCGAGGTGGTGTGTCACGACCGTCAAGGAAGCAGTGTAGATACACGTTTTCAGCGCCGCGCTGAACCGCCATTTCTATTGCTGCTGCAATGTGGTCTTCGTGGCTGTGAACGCCACCTGGTGACATCAGGCCCATGATGTGAACCGCTTTGCCAGCTTTCACTGCTTTATCAACTGCGCCAGTCAGAACCGCGTTGTCGAAAAACTCGCCATCAGCAATGGCTTTAGTGATGCGGGTCAGGTCTTGGTAAACAATACGACCTGCGCCAATGTTAGTGTGGCCAACTTCAGAGTTGCCCATTTGACCATCTGGCAAACCAACGTCCATGCCTGATGCTGAGATCAGGGTGCTGGTGCCCGCCATCAAGCCATCAAGAACCGGTGTTTTAGCGTTAGCAATGGCGTTGTCGTTGTTATCTTCACGATAACCCCATCCGTCCAGAATAACGAGAGCCAAAGGCTTCTTAGCAGACATACAGTGTCCTCTTTAATGTCAATTTCGATAAAAACAATTAGCGTAACTTTACTACATTTTATTGGTTAAGCAGTAGGCAAACTTTTCCGCTAAATAATCAACAAAATTTGTAATGCCAAGCGCTTAGCTTAGATGTCTCGCGGCTTGTACCGCGTCTTATCAATACGATGGGCTCTCATATCTGACGAATACCAAGTAAATAGTTGTAGTAAGTCAACAGCCATTAAGTGAAAGCATGCCTGCTAAGCGGTTTGATAAAGTAAAGTTTTTGGCCTTACATCTGAAATGGGGATGAGTGTGACCTGTTTCAAGCTTTTGCTGTTTAGTGGCAGTGAGCGAGAGCATGGAAATCCAAGCCCATGCTGTACTTGCGAGCGCGGGAGGTTATACTCGGGGTCGATTTTTTTGCCGACATGAATGTAGAAGCGAACTATGCAGCAGTTTATTGAATTTGTTCAAAGTGAAGTGATTTTGTCACTGGTGTGGGTAGGTCTGGTTGTTGCGCTGATTTTGTCAGTCATCAAGCAGAAAACCGCTTCATACAAAATTGTCTCGCCAAATGATGCCACCGTGATGGTTAACCGTGAGAATGGTGTGTTTGTTGATATCCGTAGCCGCGACGAATACCGCGGAGGGCATATTGCAGGTGCACTTCACGTTTTGGCGAAAGACATTAAAGCCAATACCTTTGGTGATATTGAAAAACATAAATCAGACCCAATCATTCTGGTGTGCAAGACAGGCCAGACCGCAATTGAAAGCGCAAATTTGCTGACAAAAGCAGGGTTTGAGAATGTTAGCGTGCTGAAAGATGGCTTGATTTCGTGGAGAGAAGCGAATTTGCCACTTATCCGTCACAAAAAGAAAAAGTAACGCTAACAGTGAGCTATTCGACAGGCAGCTCTATTGGGGCTGCCTGACTCATTTTAGAATGCGAGAAAGCATTTGGTTAATTAACAAGGATTTATCATTATGGCTGAAGCAGCGAACAACCAACAAGATCAACAAAACTTTGCAATCCAACGTATCTTCCTGAAAGACGTGTCTTTTGAAGCGCCTAACTCTCCAGACGTTTTTCAACAAGAGTGGAACCCAGATGTGAACTTGGATCTGGACACCCAAAGCCGTGAGCTAGGCGAAGGTGTTTACGAAGTGGTTCTGCGTCTGACTGTTACCGTGAAAAACGGCGAAGAGACGGGTTTCCTTTGTGAAGTTCAGCAAGGCGGTATCTTCAGCGTTGGCGGTATGGAAGCACCACAATTGGCACATTGCCTAGGCGCATTCTGCCCGAATATCCTGTTCCCATACGCACGTGAAACCATTTCAAGCTTGGTTGTGAAAGGTACGTTCCCACAACTGAACCTTGCGCCAGTTAACTTTGACGCATTGTTCATGAACTACCTGCAAAACCAAACGCAAAACACTGAAAACGCTGACGCGTAAGCGCAGCGAAAAGGGTCGACACCAATGACAGAAAATACCCAAGCCAATGTTGCTATGGCGAATGTTGCCATGACCGTATTGGGCGCAGGTTCATACGGTACATCTCTCGCAATCTCTTTGGCTCGTAATGGTGCCAACGTCGTGTTGTGGGGGCATGAAGCGGCGCATATGGCGCAGCTTGAAATTGATCGTTCAAACGAAGCGTTTCTGCCGGGTGTCGCCTTCCCAGACTCACTGATTTTAAGTGCCGATCTAGAAGAAGCGGTGCAAGTGAGCCGAGATATCTTGGTGGTCGTGCCTAGCCATGTATTTGGTTTGGTCTTGTCGCAAGCGAAGCCTTTCCTTCGTGTTGATCAGCGTATTTGCTGGGCAACGAAAGGACTGGAGCCGGAAACCGGTCGTTTACTGCAAGATGTCGCCAGAGAACAGCTGGGTGATGAGGTATCGCTGGCGGTATTGTCAGGTCCAACGTTTGCCAAAGAATTGGCTGCAGGTCTGCCGACCGCCATTTCTGTTGCTTCACCGGATGCAGATTTTCTTGCTGACCTGCAAGAGAAGTTTCACTGTAGCCGCACGTTTCGTGTTTACGCCAACAGTGACTTTACCGGCATTCAACTCGGTGGTGCGGTGAAAAACGTGATTGCGATTGGCGCAGGGATGTCTGATGGCATCGGCTTTGGGGCGAACGCCCGCACTGCGCTCATCACTCGCGGTCTTGCTGAGTTAACCCGCTTAGGCGTGGCGCTTGGTGCTGAGCGTGAAACCTTTATGGGCATGGCGGGCTTAGGTGATCTAGTACTGACTTGTACTGATAACCAATCTCGTAACCGCCGTTTTGGTTTGGCGCTGGGTCAAGGTAAAGGCGTGGAAGAAGCGCAGACAGAAATTGGTCAGGTGGTTGAAGGCTACCGCAATACCAAAGAAGTCCGCGTACTTGCAAAGCGCATGGACGTTGAAATGCCTATCGTCGAGCAGATTTATCAAGTGCTTTACGAGGGCAAAGATGCCCGTTTAGCCGCGCAAGATTTGCTGGCGCGTCAAAGAACGTCCGAATAGTTAAACTGTCGGCAGCACCATATTGAGTCTGAAAAAACGCGAGAGTGATTCTCGCGTTTTTTATTTTTGCGACGGATGGCAAGCAACGTGAGAATGTCAGTGCCAAACTTACCTTCGGTCAACAGTTTCAATATTGGGTTGTTTAGGTATCTATGTCACACTGAGAAGATGTGATCGCCGTTAACCAACGATGATAAGCGTGTCCTAATGGCGTCTGACAGACAGAAGACGGCAACAGCACGAGTAGCAAGGTTAGAGCAAGTTAGAAAAGGTACGAAGATGCAAAGGATGTGTGGTGAAGGCCGCGATAAAAAATGCCAGCAAGATAAAGTCTGGAAGGCCATTAAGCGCGAAGCGAAAGAGCAGACTGAGCGCGAACCTATGTTGGCGAGCTTTTTCCATGCCACCATCATTAAGCACGATACGTTGGCGGCCGCATTAAGCTATATCCTTGCCAACAAGCTTGCTACACCGAGTATGCCTGCGATGGCGGTGCGCGAAGTGGTAGAAGAAGCCTATGCAGGAGACAGCAGCATCGTTGCGTCTGCCGCGTGTGATATCTGTGCGACCGTGGAACGCGATCCAGCGATTGAGCTGTATTCGACGCCTTTGCTTTACCTAAAAGGCTTTCATGCACTGCAAGGCTTTCGCGTAGCGAATTGGCTCTGGTATCAAGGTCGTCGTGAGTTAGCCGTGTATTTGCAAAACCAAATCTCTGTGGCCTGTCAGGTGGATGTTCACCCTGCGGCGTGTATTGGTCGAGGCATCATGTTTGATCATGCTACGGGCATTGTCATTGGCGAAACTGCGGTGGTTGAAGATGATGTTTCCATTCTTCAGGACGTGACGTTAGGCGGGACGGGCAAAGAAGGTGGCGATCGTCACCCGAAAATTCGTACCGGTGTCATGATTGGCGCAGGCGCAAAAGTGCTGGGCAATATTGAAGTGGGCGAGGGGGCGAAAATCGCTGCGTGTTCAGTGGTGTTGATCCCTGTTCCTCCGCACACCACTGCGGCAGGTGTACCTGCGAAGATTGTTGGCACGCCGAGCAGTGAAACACCATCATTCGATATGGATCAGAAAATCAGTGGTAATGAGTTCATTGAAGGTGACGGCATTTAGTCACACCGTTTTTGACGCAATACCAATGGAAAGCAGAATAAAAAACGGAGCCCATAGGCTCCGTTCTTGTCTGCGCAATCTGATGATCAGAATAGCTTGTTTGCTACGTCATACAGATCTTGGCGGAATGGGCGACGCATGTTTTCAATCGCATCAATGATGTCGTGGTGAACCATTTTTTCATGCTGGATACCCACACAACGACCACCTTCGCCTTGGATCAAAAGGTCAACCGCAAATGCACCCATACGTGATGCAAGAATACGGTCGAACGCACGTGGCTGACCGCCACGTTGAATGTGACCCAAAATGGTTGCGCGCGTTTCACGGCCAGTTTCAGCTTCAATGTACTTCGCCAATTCATTGGTGTCCGTCATCAACTCAGTGATCGCGATAATTGCGTGTTTCTTGCCCTTGTAGATACCTTCTTTGATCTTCGCGATCAGGTTCTCTTTGTCTAGGCCGATTTCTGGCGTGACGAAGTATTCACAACCGCCAGCAATTGACGCCATCAGAGTCAGATCACCACAGTGGCGACCCATTACTTCAACGATAGAAATACGCTGGTGAGAAGATGAGGTATCACGTAGACGGTCGATAGCTTCAACAACCGTGTTCAGTGCCGTCAGGTAACCGATAGTGTAGTCAGTACCTGGGATGTCGTTGTCGATAGTGCCTGGCAGACCAATACATGGGAAGCCCATTTCGGTTAGCTTCTTCGCACCCATGTATGAACCATCACCGCCGATCACAACCAGCGCTTCGATGCCGTGCATCTTCATGTTCTGGATGGCTTGCTCACGAATTTTTTCATCTTTAAATTCAGGGAAGCGTGCTGAACCTAGGAAGGTGCCACCTCTGTTGATGATATCCGATACGCTAGTACGGTTTAGTTTTTCAATACGGTTTTGGTGAAGGCCTTGGTAGCCGTCATAAATACCGCAGACTTCAATGCCTTCACTCAATGCTGCGCGCACAACGCCGCGGATGGCTGCATTCATACCCGGGGCGTCGCCGCCACTGGTCAAAACACCAATTTTACTAACCATGGTTACCCTCTGACTTTGGGAATTGAAATTTCAAATCCATTTTCGCATGTTAAGACCGCGAGTCTTACACCCAGCTTCCCGAAGAAAAGTCTTATCAGGTAACGCGGGTATGTCTCAGCATGCGTTGACGTGCCAGTTTAGCTCGCTGGTCACGTGTTTGAAACTGTAACTTTCCTACTTATGAAAGACTATTACAATTTCACGAAGTTTTTTCGTTGATTAATATCAGTAAGCGTCGCAAATTTTCGACGGAGATTATGTATTAATTTTGCTCACGTGGTGTTTTTCCAACAACCGACACCGGATCTTGGTGAATAAGGATATCTGCACCTGGGAAAGCGATTTCTAGCCTGTCCTCAACTTCATCGGCGATAACGTGAGCATCAACCAATCGGAGGTCGTCATCCAATTCAAGATGGAGTTGGATAAAGCGTGTGGCACCAGCCTGACGCGTTCGCAGATCATGAACCCCTTCAACCCCTGACACCGTCGATGCCAATAACATGATTTTTTCCTGATCTTCAACGGGAAGTTGATGATCAAGTAACGACTGTACCGCTTGACTTGCCATTTGGAATGCACTGACAAGAATAAAGATACCGATACCAATCGCAAAGATAGAGTCCGCCATTGGGAAACCGTACCACGCCAATCCCAGTGCCACGATGATCGCGATGTTCATGTACAAGTCGGATTGATAGTGCAAAGAGTCTGCCGCGATAGCTTGGCTGCCTGTTTGTCGTACCACCCATTTTTGAAATAGTACAAGGCCAGCGGTGATGACGGTCGCGATGCCACTCATCACAACACCCGCTTCAGGGTGGAACAGCTCTGTGGGTTTAAACAATCGCTCAATGCCGCTAAGGACGAGGAAACACGCTGAGCCGACGATAAAGGCCGCCTGTGCCAATGCAGCAAGAGATTCCGCTTTGCCGTGACCGAAGCGATGTTCTTCATCGGCGGGTTGCAGTGCATAACGCACCACGACAAGGTTGGTCACGGACGCAAGCAAATCAATCAGAGAGTCGACCAATGATGCCAATAGACTAACCGAGCCGGTATACCACCAAGTGCCCAGCTTCATCAGTAAAAGGAATGAGGCGGTAATGGTTGCCGCCCACGCGGCCATCTGAACTAATCGGGCGTATTTTTCTGTCATGAGTGCATACAACTAAGAATCAGTGAACAGAGTATACCGTTTTTTAACGCAGAATTAAGGACTTGCTTGGGCGTGTTTTACGCAACATGCCGACACGTGTCGGCATGAAGGGAGATTGTTACTTGCGCATAAAGGACAACCTTTAGTGGCGGGGATTAGCCGTGGTGTTTCATGCGGTTTTGATGACGTTCGGCCATTTTTTCCATGTTCGCTTTCACTTCTGTTTTTTGTTCTGGCGTCAAAATGTTCAACATTTCATGTTGGCGTTTCATCATGCTCACGCGGCGTTCCACTTGCTGGTCGGCCATTTTTTGTGCCAGTTCGCGGACTTGTGCTTCATCAAAATTGTCAGCAAGCAGAAGCGATTGCATTTCTTGGCGTTCTGCCATCATGCCAGCTTTCATTGCACCTTTGTTCGCTTTCATGGCATCGCGATTTTGCTCACGCAGTGTTTTTAGCTCTTCTTTTTGTGCGTCGGTTAAATCAATGCCGCGCAGCAGGTGTTTACCACCCATCATGCTCTTCCCGCCGTGCATGCCTTCGCCGTCGTTGTGTTTACCGCCAGCTGCCATGACAGACATAGAACCCATCATCAGGGGAAGCGCGATAATAGTAGCAACAATGCGTTTTGATAATTTCATGATGTTCTCTCCGGTATAAATAAGGTCGTGTTCTTGGTTTATGTCGTTCGGCTTCGTTATTCGAATTCGCCGTTTGTTTGCGTGTTTCCGTTTCGATGTGGCCACTTTACCGCTCTGGACGTAAACCGGTGTTCATCGTACGTAAAGCAATGTAAAGGGGCGTAAACCTGCTGTTTACTCATGGCATCGCTGTTATGAATCGCAGATACTATCTTCATCAGCATTTATACGAGCGTGTACCATGAGCAAAATCCTTCTGATTGACGATGACATTGAACTGACTGGCTTACTTCGTGATTTATTAGAACTAGAAGGCTATGAGGTAGAGATCGCCAATAATGGTCAGCAAGGGCTAGACCAAATTAATGACGAGATTGATTTGGTATTGCTGGACGTGATGATGCCGGTGCTCAATGGCATGGAAACCTTACGCCGTCTTCGAGATAGTTGGGACACCCCTGTATTAATGCTGACGGCGAAAGGGGAGGAAATTGACCGTGTGATGGGGTTAGAGCTAGGCGCGGACGATTATCTGCCCAAGCCTTTTAGTGATCGTGAGCTGTTAGCCCGTATGCGTGCGATTTTACGTCGAACGGCTAAAACGGGTGATGATAAACGAAGCGAAGAAGCGCAAGAGTCGCTTGAGTATCAAGATATCGTCATCTTCCCCGGAAAAATGGAAGTGTATTGTCAGCACCAATTGATCGACCTGACAGGCACAGAAACCGCGCTGTTGACCTATTTGGTGAGACAGCCCGGCAGCATTGTTGCCAAAGCCGATATTAGTCTCAATGTGCTAGGAAAGCGATTGGCCCCGTTTGACCGTGCCATTGATATGCACATTTCCAATATTCGTAAAAAACTGCCTGAACGTGAAGACAGCAAACCACGAATTAAAACGCTGCGCGGACGTGGCTATTTGCTGGTGGAGGCATAATGAAACTGCCGACCATCAAAAGCCTGTATGGCCGAATATTTGCCATTTTCTGGCTCACGCTCTTGTTGGTGTTGATTGCTGTATTAATGGCACAACACAGTGACCCAAGACAACAGCATGCCTTGCCGTCTAGCGCGAAAGTGGAATATCTTCAAATGGCTGAAACGGTATCCGCACAGATAGCCAAACGCAGTGGCTCACTGAAAAATAGGTTGATGCACGTTCAGCGTAAGCAACCAGAGAGATCGTCTGTAAAGCTCTACTTTACGACAGTGGATGGCGATTTTTTGGGGAAAGGTCATCACGGTAGCAGTCGAGCGCTAAAAAACTTTATCACTTTAGCGGATGATCCTGACGAGCCCATGCAGCGCTTGTATGGTCGCTGGATGTTGGCCGGTCCTTTTATCGTTGAGGACAAAAACCAGAGCGCTTTAATGTACGTCGGAAAAATGTGGCGTCAAGCGCCGCCATTCTATGTTCAAATCCTCGACAGACCATTTCAACTGCTGCTCGTGACCATGGTAGTGAGTACGCCTTTATTACTTTGGCTCGCTTGGGCAGTAACAAGGCCGGCGCGTCGTCTTCAGGCGGCAGCAGAGCGAGTCGCACAAGGGCGATTTGAAACTGACCCTGACTTAGAGAAAGGCCCTCGAGAGTTTCATCAAGCGGGCGCCAGTTTTAACCAAATGGTGACGGCGCTTAATCAAATGATCAGCGGACAACAGCGGCTCTTATCCGATATATCTCACGAGCTACGTTCGCCACTGACCCGACTTCGTATGGCGAATGCGCTCGCGATTCGCAAGCAAGGGCAAAGTGACAACCTCACACGCATTGATACCGAAGCAGAGCGCATGGAAAAAATGATTGCAGATTTGCTGTCCTTGTCACGTATGCAAATCAACAGTCACTCCGAACGAGATCTGTATTCTTTGTCTGAGCTTTGGCAAACGCTACTAGAAGACGCTGAATTTGAAGCTGAGCAGTGTGGCAAGCACCTGACATACGGTGCGATACCAAACGCCAGTATTGAAGGAAATGGCCCATTGCTTTGTAGCGCTTTGGAAAATGTTGTCCGTAATGCCATCAAATATGCTAACCAGCAAATTGATGTGACGATGTCGGTGACAGGCACGTCGTTAAAAGTGATTGTGAGTGATGATGGTGATGGCGTTCCTGAAGAAATGCTCGTTGATATATTCCGGCCTTTCTATCGCGTATCGACCGCGCGGGATCGTGAGAGCGGAGGAACGGGCCTTGGATTGGCTATCACTGACAGCGCGATGCGACAGCACAATGGTCGCGCTGAGGCGTACATTAATCGCCACGGGGGCTTAACGGTTACCTTGGTGTTTGATTTTATTAATACAGCAATCTAGCCTTCCCATTATCGCTAAATTACCCAAACCTTTCGGGAGATGTCTCACTTTCGAGAGTTACTGCTAACCTTAGAGAAGCGGCTGTGTCTTGTCGGCACAGCACTCTCGACATTAACGCGCACTCTGTGCGTTTTAAAGGAGCAGTTAGCATATGTCCTCTAATGTGACTATCAAACAGCGACTGACTATGTTTGTCGCTTTGGTATGCGGCATACAAATCATAGTTGGTGCTTTTGTTTTCTATAAATTGGCTTACATCGAGAGCCATGTACAGGGTGTAGCGCATCGAGACATCCCTGTTCTTGCTTCAATCAGTAAAGCCACAGAGCATCAAGTCGAACAGAGAGTGCACTACAACAAAGCATTCCGATACGCCTTGGAAATTGGGTTAGAACCCAAGGCTCAAGCCAACTACGATAAAGAAAAAGCCTATTTCTACACGCTCGGCGACAAAGTCATTAACAATTTCAATACCATAGGGCAATTTTTCACTGAAGGAACGGTGAATGGTACGGCGGAAGAACAGGTCGCGTTTAATTCGGCCAATGCCAAATTGAATGATGTGGTGGCGCTGCACGCAAAGTGGATGGCGCACGTTGAGGACGTATTCAAGGAGTTAGAAGGTGGGCACGTGCATGAAGCAGAAATGTTTGATGCCGTCGTTGGTGAAGAGGCCGAAGCGACCACGAAACAGGTTGATAACCTGCTAGCGGATGTGGGGAAGTTCACTGAAGTCGCTGTCCTTGATATTGAAGAAAAAGCGGTGTTGTTAGAAATTGCCGTTGTTTCTTCAGTGATTGTGGCTTTGCTTGTCGCCATAATTATGTCGAGGATTATCCTCAATCGCATTTATGTAGGACTCACGAAAGTGTCTAATGCGTTGGCCATTCAAGCTGCTGGGGATTTCAGTCGGTCTGCGGTCATCGATGAACCTGGCATCATTGGCGAGCTCCAGAAAAACATGGAGGGGACACGAAAAAGTACCAACGCCATGATTGCTAAAGTAGCCGACGAGGTCGGCGAAGCGGTGAAGATGCTTAATACCGCCGCGCAAGCAGTAAAAAGAAACTCCGATGCCCAAAGCGGCGAAATCATTCAAGTCGCGACGGCAGTGAATGAAATGTCTGCGACTGCACAAGAGATTTCAAACAACGCGATCCAAACACAGACGGCGACCGAGAGCGCGTCGCAGCAGTCGTCCGAGAGCATGCGAATCAATCAAGAGTCGATGAAGCAAACTAATTCGCTAATTGAAAGCTTGAATCTGAGCAGTGTTGCGCTCACTGAACTTGAGAAAAACAGTGGCAACATTACCTCTGTGTTAGATGTGATTAAGGGCATCGCAGAGCAGACCAACTTGCTTGCTCTTAACGCCGCGATTGAAGCAGCACGTGCTGGTGAACAGGGGCGCGGTTTTGCCGTAGTTGCTGATGAAGTTCGTAGCTTGGCACAACGCACCCATGATTCGACTTCAGAAATTGAAACCATGATTGCGCAGCTCAGCAGTGTCACCAAAGAAGCGGTGGATACCATGCAAAAGAGCTGTGAGATGGGTGATCAGACGCTCAAGCTCTCGCAAGAGTCTTCCTCATTACTGGCTCAGGCTGGCAATGCGACAGCAGAAGTCACCGACATGAACTTGTTGGTGGCCAGTGCGGCGGAGCAGCAAAGTGGTGTCGTGGAAGAGATTAACGTGAACGTGAATAAGATCAGCGAGATGGCAACGCAGAGTGCGTCAGAAGTTGAGATGCTGGTGGAGGCCACTTCGCGGCTCAATCAAATCTCGAGCGATCTGCAAGCATCCACCGGGAAAACAGCCTGATGCGTTGCTAACGACATTGGCAGTTTGGAGAGAAATAAGAAAAAGCAGGTGACCCTGCTTTTTTTTGTGCCTCTAAATCCCGCCGACAAAGCCCAACTGACGCCATGCTTCATAGCTAATAATGGAGACTGAGTTCGCTAGGTTAAGGCTGCGACTGTCTGGCATCATCGGCACGCGAATGCGGAGTTCTGGTTTGAATGCATCACGAATGCTATCCGGAAGACCGCAGGTCTCAGAGCCAAACAAGAAAATATCACCGGCTTGGTAACTCACGTCTGAATGGGGACGACTGCCTTTGGTGGTGCAGGCAAAAATACGGAGCTCACCTTCGTTTGCGAGATGCATGGCATCGAGAAACGCTTGATAGTTCGGGTAGCGGGTGATGTTGGCTAGATCATGGTAATCAAGCCCAGCGCGGCGCAGTTTCTTCTCTTCAAAATCAAAACCAAGCGGCTCAATCAAATGAAGTTTGCAGCCGGTATTCGCCGCCAAACGGATAATGTTGCCGGTATTGGGAGCGATTTGAGGTTCGTGAAGGACAATATGGAACATGATGTTCTGTGACCGCGCGTAGAGGAAAAACGCAGTATAGCGGGCTGACTAACGGGGATAAAGCGACAAAAAAAAGGAGAAGCCATGGCTTCTCCTTTTCTCGCGTGAGTGGCTGGCCTAAATAAGGCAGTCACTCACGAAATTAGTTTTTTGCTTCAGCTGCTGCTTTCGCGATACCCGCGAAGCTTTCTGCGATCAGCGCAGCGCCACCAACGAGTGCACCGTCGATGTCTGGTTGAGCGAAGTATGCTGCTGCGTTTTCTGGCTTAACAGAACCGCCGTATTGGATAACAACGTTCTTCGCCACTTCTTCGCTCTTCGCAGCGATGTGAGCACGAATTGCTGCGTGGATGCGTTGTGCATCTTCAGCTGTTGCTGCTTTACCGGTACCGATAGCCCAAATTGGTTCGTATGCGATAACTGCACCGTTCAACGCTTCAACACCTTGGGTGTTGATCACAGCGTCAAGTTGACGTGCACATACTGCCAGCGTTTCGCCCGCTTCGTTCTGTGCGTCTGATTCACCGATGCAAAGAACCGGCACAAGGCCATTTTCTTTCAAGAATGCAAATTTCTTAGCAACGAACTCGTCAGATTCTTCGTGGTATTCACGACGCTCTGAGTGACCGATGATGATGTGAGTCGCACCGAAGTCTTTCAGCATGTCTGGAGAAATGTCACCTGTGAACGCACCGGTTTGGTTAACGTCAACATTTTGTGCACCCAGAATGATTTTGCTTTGTGCTTTACCTAGCAGTTGCTCTGCCAGATCCAAATACATAACAGGTGGTGCGATAGCAACATCAACACCTTCAACACCGTTAAGTTCAGCTTCAAGGCCTTTGATCAGGTCAGCGACCATTGCTTTGTTACCGTTAAGTTTCCAGTTACCCATTACTAGTGGACGGCGCATAGGAATTTCTCCGTAATCCAATTATCAAAATCAATTGCTGGGAACGATAGCAGCAGACCCGCTAGCATTTCCTGCTCAAAATCATAAATGCCATCGTTTGTACGCGTTTTACGTCGAAATGTGAACCTTTGAGTAATAAATTTTCGTTATAAATTTTCGGATTAGCGCGGACAGACGACGGATAGCAAGGTGTGATCTGAGGTCAATATTCCTCTTCCTAGTAACAATCGCTCGAAATGCTGGGGTAAAGTGGCTCAAAATCGTAACAAGGAGCGAGTTATGCCTCATATTGTCATGGAGTACAGTGATCCGGTTTCAGAGCGGGTAAATGTCGGTCAGTTATTGGAGGACTTGCACCAAACGGCTATCGGTAGTGGCGAGTTTGGTGTGGCGGACGTGAAATCACGGGCGTACGCTAGTCACGAGTGGTTGATTGGCGATTCTGACAATCAGGAAAACTTCATTCACGTGACGTTGTGGTTACTTGATGGGCGCGATGAAAATCAAAAGAAAAATTTGAGCCACGCTTTCTTGGATGTATTGAAGCAACATGGTGCCGACGTGAAGAGTTTAACAGTGGATGTTCGGGATATGGACAGACGCTGGTATGCCAAAGAAATGCGATAGATGTAATCAACAAAAGAAAAAAAACGGCGGCGGTAAATACCCCGCCGCTGAAAAACTGAGTTAGCCTTCCACAGCAACAGTCTCGCTGTTGCGCTTCGGGTGCAATGTAGTGACGGTTGCGTTTCGCTCAGTTAAAGCTGCTGGGTCATTGATGGCAGTTGAGAAACGGTCAAATTGACGCATCAACTCTTTCATCAATAACGCGTTAACATGGTTAGGGTTTTTCCCTGATGCAATGACACGATTAATGTGGCTCATCTGAGCGCGCAATTTAGGCTGCATGTTGTCACTTGCGCTGACGATGATCTCTTCGCTCATTTCTATTCTTAGCGCGTCTAGCGCCTGCGGGTCGGATTCCGCTAAAGCTTTTAATTCGTCAAATGAAGGCATGGTTTTCATGGCATTACTCCTTGTGGCTGCGCATGACTTGCCTTTGACTATACGGTTAAAAAATGAGCGATCAATCACACCGCCGCCTCAAAAATGAGACGATGATGCTTGGATGGTTAGGTGTGTTTTTAGTTTGATACAGGTAATTGTTTGATGGCGACAGAAAACACGGTATACGGTATTTATTAGTCTTATTTTTGAGATGGTGATGTAAAAGTTACGCGAAATGATTGAAACCGATGAAATGGGGCATTGCGCCCCACATCTGGCATCTTACCAATACTGCTCGGTGGTGATGTGGCCAGGTTTGCGGCGTAAGTTTTTTTCTAATCCCTTTTGTTCAAGCAGTGCACGCACGTCTTTGACCATTTGAGGATTACCACACAGCATGATTTGGCTTTTCTCTGGTGTGAGCGGTATACCCACTACGCGTTCTAGCATGCCGTCTTCTAAGGCGTGGGTGATCCGGCCGGACAGTGCGCCCGCCTTGGGTTCTCTGCTTACGAAGGGTTGAACTAAAATTTGGTCGCTGTGTTTTTTCTTCAGTTCATTGATTTCCGCCTGATAGCTTAGATCAGCGGAAAAGCGTACGGCATGTATCAAGACGACTTTTCGGAACCGTTGCCAGACTTCTTCTTCTTGTAAAATAGACAGGAAGGGCCCAAGTGCCGTACCCGTGGAAATCATCCACAAGTGCTCGCCTTGAGGGATTTCTTCTAGCGTGAAGAAGCCGGTGGCGTCTTTAGTGATCATCACGTTGTCGCCCGCTTCGAGTTCGTGCAGGCGTGGTGAGAGCAACCCATCTGCTACGCGTGTGGCGTAGATTTCGAGATACTTGCTGCTGGGTGGGTTGACGTAGGAATAGGCGCGTTGAATCAGTTTACCGTCAATTTCTAGCCCAAGCTTGGCAAACTGTCCCGCAACAAAAGGCGCAACGTCGGCGTCCAGCGTCAGGCTGAACAGGTCTTTGTTCCAGCGTCGATTTTCAATCACTTCCGCTTTGATCCAAGTCGCCATACACACTCCTCAGCAAATAATTATCTGGATGACGCCTGCGTGCTTTTTGGTTGAATGTTATAGGTGCAGCGGCGTTGCCCTTCAATGATGTGTTCGTCTCGTGTGACGACATAGTCATCACCGAGCACCGTCTTAAATATGTGCTTTTCTGACTTACACAGGGCCGGACATCGTTTGGCGGCCTGACAAATAGGGCAATGGTTCTCAATCAGCAGGAAGCCCGTTTCGGTTTCCTGAAGCTCTGCCATGTAACCTTCGTTCTCTCTAAGATACGCCAAGGTTTCAAGTTTAGCCTTTAAATTATGGCAATCTTTGAGCGCATCGCGGTATTGCTGCAACGTTTTTTCTTCACGTTGCTGGATGACTTGGGTGAGTCCAGCTTCGCCAAACAGACTCTCTACGGACTCAATCACTGAAATGGCCAGATCGCCGTGACTGTCGGCAAATCGACGATGCCCTTCGGCGGTGAGTGACCAATGGCGAGTCGGTCGGCCGACTTTTACTCGAACATCACTAAAATCCAACAGGCCATCGTCTTCCATGGTTTGCAGATGTTGGCGGATCCCCATGGTGGTCATGCTCATTTCATCAGCCAATACACGCGCGCTGATGGCGCCTTCGCGTTTTATCTTGTGCAGGATTTTATCGACTGTTTTCATCGTACTCTCGTTCCTATGCTTTACGTTCCATTATGAAGTGAGCTTGCTAAATAAAGCAATGTCTTTACTTAGTTATTGCGCTGAATGGCTTTTTGCACCGAGAGAATCCCAGATGTCGGGCCGAATGAATAAAAGATGTCATTTAAATGAGATGGCTTGTCACAACACTAAAACTGAACGAAAAAACCTAATGATATGTTTCATATGAGACCGCAAATCGGGAATCCAGTCACTAGACTCTCCCAGTCTGGCTCAAACAACGCGGGCCAATTTAGCGCGTCTACCCGGGAGGTCTCATGGCTGAAAAACGCGGTTTTCCTTTTCGTAATGTCATGATCCTTATCGGTGTTGTGGTGTTGTTGGTGGTTGCAGCGTATTTTTATGTTCGCCATCAAGATCAATATCCGAGTACCGATGATGCGTATGTTCATGGCAACATTCTTTATATCGCCCCACAGATAAGCGGTCAGCTTACTGAAGTGAATGTTTACGATTTCCAGCATGTCGATCAAGGCGCAGTAATCGCGAGAATCGACCCTTCGGCGTATCAAGCGCGCGTGGAACAAGCGCAAGCTGCTTATGAAAATGCGACGGCAGCAAACAAGGCGACGAGTGATGCGATTGTGGGGGCAAGTGCGCAAATCCGCGCTGCGTCAGCCCAGTTGCTTGATGTGCAAGCCAAGTATCGCCGCAACATGGCGCTGGTGGACAAGGGGCTGCTACCCGCACAAGAAGGCAGTGACTTGAAGGCAGAGCTTGCTGCGGCAAAAAATAACCTTGATGTGGCGCGGGCAAGAATGTCGCAGCTCATCAGTGAGCAGGGCGCGTCAGGCACAGAAGCGCCTGCGGTTCGACAAGCGGCGGCGGCCTTGTCTGAGGCGTCGTTAAATCTCTCTTATACGTCCATTATTGCGCCGACATCTGGCACTTTAGGGGATGTGAACGTGAGACCGGGAAGTGTGGTTGCGCCAGGTCAAGCGCTGATGCCCTTGATTGAAGACAATTCGTTTTGGGTCGAGGCGAATTACAAAGAAGATGACATTGGCAATATAGCTGCTGGGATGACAGCCAGTGTGGTTCTCGATATGTATTCAGATACCACCTTCAGTGGCGTTGTTCAGGCTATCTCGCCGGCTAGCGGTTCCTCGTTTTCTCTGTTGCCGCCAGAAAATGCCACAGGTAATTGGGTGAAAGTACCCCGGCGTTTTCCCGTTCGCTTGACCATCACGACGGCGGGAGATTCGAAGCCATTGCGCGTTGGTGCCAGTGCAACGGTGACCATTGATACGTTGAAAACGGATGCCTCAAAAACAGGCACCTCAAAAACTGATGCCACGGATCAGCAGCAATGACAGCCAGTAACCCGAGTATGGCAAGCAACGGGCCTATGCCTCCCGGAGCCAGTCGTACCATGATCACTTTGGCGGTGATGCTCTCTGCCATCATGGTGCTGCTCGACATGACGATTGCCAATGTGTCGTTGCCGCACATGATGGGTTCACTGGGTGTGACCTCGGAGCAAGTCACGTGGGTGTTAACCTCTTATTCGATGGCGGAAGCCATTTTCATTCCTCTGGCGAGCTATTTCAGCCTACGTTTTGGTTCTCGACGTTTGCTCTTGGTGTCTGTCGCGGGTTTCATGGTGATGTCTGCAGCGTGTGGACAGGCAGATTCGCTGACGGAAATGATTGTCTTCCGTATCTTGCAAGGGGCGTTTGGGGCATCAGTGATCCCGCTGTCGCAATCTATTATGGTGCAGATTTATCCACAGGAAGAACGCGGTAAAGCAATGGCATTGTTTTCGGTCGGCATACTGCTTGGACCTATCTTGGGTCCAACCGTCGGCGGTCTTATTACGGAGCACATGGATTGGCGCTGGATATTCTATGTCAATGTTCCCGTGGGCATGCTGTGTTTGACCTTGCTAGCGGTGTTTGTGCGCTTGGATGGGCGGGACAAAACTTCGGTGGATTGGCCACTGGTCTTTGGTATGGCGATCGGGATTGGTTTGCTCCAGTTAGTGCTTGAACGCGGTAATCAGGATGGTTGGTTTAGTTCTAATACGATTTTGTTCGCTTTCATCATCAGTATGATTGCTTGGGCATTTTTCCTTCAGCGATCCTTTCGCACCAAAGGCGACATTGCTCCGATGTGGCTATTGAAAGACAGAAACTTGCTGTTGTCCTGCATCGTCATGACAGGTTTTTCGATGGGGATGTTTGGCATTACTCAACTGCAGCCGATGATGCTAGAGCAACTGCTGAATTATCCGGTGGATACAACGGGGTTCGTGATGGCGCCCAGAGGCTTAGCGTCCGCCATCGTATTGCTGTCAATTTCCCGCATTATTGACCGACTCGATCCGCGAATGTTGATTGTGGTCGGCTTGGTACTCAATGGTATCGGCAGTTTTATGATGATGAGTTATTCGCTCGACATCGATGTGTACTGGGTCTTGCTGCCGAGCATTATTCAAGGGGCGGGGATGGGGCTGGTGTTTGCACCGCTTAGTCAGCTTGCCTATGCCACGTTGTCGCCGAAGAATACCGTGGGCGGAGCGGTGATTTTCAACCTTTGCCGAACCTTAGGAAGCTCGTTTGGGATTTCCATCGTGAATACCTATTTCAGCCAAATTCAGCAAAAAGAGTGGCATGCATTAGGCGGTGGCGTGACGCCGGACAACCCTGTTGTGCAGCAACTTGCCGCGTCGCAAGGCACGACGGTGACGGACCCGAGTTTTATTGCGTCAGTGACACAATTGCTGCATCAGCAATCGACCTTGCTGGCGTTTGTTTACTCGTTTGGCTTTATCATGGTCTCTTATATTGTGTTGATCCCACTGCTAGCCTTGTTTAAAAAACCACCGGATAAGAAAGCCGCTAAGGCGGAAGCGTCTCCCTGATTCACGGTGTCTAGGTTTGCTGTACCAAGATAAATTGATGACCATTAAAAAAGCACGCCGAGGCGTGCTTTTTCTGTATTAAGCTATCGCTACAGTGAGCAATAGCGACAGTCATGGACGTTATAGAATGATGTCTTTCACTGCGTCGTCTTTGCGATCCATATAGTGGATAGACTTGATGCGACGGATAGTGCGGCACTTACCGCGGATAAGCAGGGTTTCCGTGGTGGCAATGTTCCCTTTGCGGGTAATGCCTTCCAACAGGTCGCCTTTGGTGATGCCGGTTGCAGAGAAGATAACATTGTCGCTGCTGGCCATGTCAGACATGCTCAGGCAAATGTTGGTTTCAATGCCCATTTCTTTGCAGCGAGCAATTTCAATTTCGCCCATGCGGCGGTTATCCTCATTGTCTTCTTTTACTTCATGACGCGGCAGCAGGCGACCATTCATGTCACCGCCCAATGCGCGGATCGCGGCAGCAGAAATTACCCCTTCAGGTGCGCCACCAATGCCATACATGAGATCAACTTCGCTGTCAGGCATACAGGTTAGGATCGAAGCGGCAACGTCGCCGTCAGGGATGGCGAAAACGCGCACACCCATTTCCTGCATTTCGCGGATGGTGTCGTCATGACGTGGTTTCGCGAGTGTGGTGACAACCAACTCATCCAGTGATTTACCCAGTGCATTAGCGACGTTAATCAGATTGTCGCGCAGCGGCAATTCAAGGTTGATAACCCCTTTGGCTTCTGGGCCAACACACAGTTTTTCCATGTACATGTCAGGCGCTTTCAAGAAGCTGCCTTTCTCAGCCGCGGCTAGCACTGCCAGTGCGTTTGACTGACCCATTGCGGTCATGCGCGTGCCTTCGATCGGGTCAACCGCGATGTCTACTGCATCGCCGCCCAAACCGACTTTTTCACCAATGAATAGCATGGGTGCATCGTCGATTTCACCTTCACCAATAACAATTTCACCTTCGATGTCGGTTTTATTCAGAAGAATACGCATTACTTCGACTGCTGCACCGTCTGCTGCGTTCTTGTCACCGCGGCCAAGCCACTTGTAACCCGCCAGTGCCGCGCCCTCTGTGACGCGTGAAAAAGCCATTGCTAAATCGCGTTTCATCCGATCTCCAGTGTCATTATTTTGTGGCATCAAAAGCTACCAAAATCAGTGTCTGATAGCGAAAAAACTCGGCGCGGATTTTACCATAAGCAAATAGGAAACGTTTGCGTTTTTGAGACGAAAAAAAAAGGGGCTTACCCCTTTTTCAATAATGGTCAGTACATTAAGCAGGTTTTAAGGTCAGTCGACATGCCACCCCTTTGAACACTCAATAGCGCGTTGCCAACCCACGTGACGACGGTTACGTTTGCCATCATCAGCACTTGGGCTAAAGCATCGGTCGATTTCCGCTTTGTTCTTGAGCTCATCAATACTGCTCCAGAAACCGACGGCGAGTCCCGCCAAATAGGCCGAGCCCAATGCGGTCACCTCGGTCACCTTGGGGCGATGCACTTCGGTGTTGAGTACATCAGACTGGAATTGCATCAAAAAGTTATTGGCAACGGCACCACCATCGACTTTGAGAAAGTCGAGTTTGATGCCCGAGTCTGCTTGCATTGCAGTAATCACATCCAGCGATTGATAGGCGATACCTTCGAGCGTCGCGCGGATAATATGGTTGGCATTGACGCCGCGCGTGATGCCGACGATGGTGCCGCGCGCATAAGGGTCCCAATGGGGCGCGCCAAGGCCAGTGAAAGCGGGCACGACATACACGCCGTTGCTGGTATCCACCTTGGTAGCGAAGTACTCAGAGTCCTTGGCATCTTTGATCAGATGCATCTCATCGCGCAGCCATTGAATCGATGCACCGCCCATAAACACCGCGCCTTCGAGTGCGTATGCTACTTCGCCTTTAGGGCCGCACGCCAACGTGGTCAGCAAGCCGTTTTGGGATGACACTTTTTCTTTGCCTGTGTTCATCAACAAAAAGCAGCCTGTGCCATAGGTGTTTTTGGCTTGGCCGGCTTCGACGCACATTTGGCCAAACAGCGCGGCTTGCTGATCGCCTGCAATGCCTGCAATTGGGATCCGCGTACCGCCTTTACCCCCAATATTGGTTTCGCCGTATACCGTAGACGAGGATTTCACCTCTGGCATCATGCACGAAGGGATACCAAGCGCTTTGAGCATGGAGTCATCCCATTCAAGGGTATTGATGTTAAATAGCATGGTACGGCTAGCATTGGTGTAATCGGTAACGTGAACACGTCCCTGCGTCATCTTCCAGATGAGCCAAGTATCGATAGTGCCGAACAGCAGGTCGCCTTTTTCAGCAAGTTCATGTGCACCTTCAACATGATCGAGAATCCATTTTACTTTGGTGCCAGAGAAATACGGGTCAATCACCAAGCCAGTATTTTCTTTGACGTATTTTTCGTAGCCATCAGATTTCAATTGCTCGCAAATAGGCGCGGTGCGACGGCATTGCCAAACAATGGCGTTGTAAATGGGTTTTCCCGTATGACGGTTCCAAACCACGGTCGTTTCACGTTGATTGGTGATGCCAATTGCTGCCACTTGATCTGAGCGAATGCCTGCTTTTCCCAATGCTTCTATCAAGGTCGAACTTTGGCTGGCATATATCTCGAGTGGGTCGTGCTCAACCCAGCCTGATTGAGGGTAAATCTGGGGGAATTCGCGCTGGGCGACCGTGACAATATTGGCATCGTGGTCAAGGATAACGGCTCGGGAGCTGGTGGTTCCCTGATCTAACGCGACAACGTATTTTTGCTCGGTGCTCATGGTGTGTCCTCTTTCGTTCCTTGTAAAAGCATAGTGCGACTTGGCCGACACTAGGTTTCATGCTGTGTCGTTTTTATTGTTGAATGGCGGTGCATAAGGGCAAACCTTCACATCACTGACACGTTGCCTACTTTAGTGACGAAACGACTTTCGTGAAGTGTTGACGTGGAAAAATGTGCGTTCGCTCATTATTTGTTCATTATCTGCTCGAAATCGAACATTGAGCGTCTCATTTTGCAGAGTATGTGAGTATTCGAATATATGGGGAGATAAATGAGGAGAAAAAGAAAAGGCTGACAACGAATGTGCCAGCCTAGCCGATATCGGCAAGTCTTGGATTGCTCCAAGAGAGATACGATCTTTATTAACGTACCATGTGGTCAGTGAATAAAAATTGAAAGATGTCGCATTTTTAGTCATTTACTGATGGGGAAGTCAAAAGCGAAGGCTGAAGAAGGCCAAAGAAGGCAGTGAAAAGGGCACAATTGATGCTTTTTTGTTCGCTTGTGATCCAAAAGTGGATTAGACAGGTGCGACTGACGTCATGCCCCGTTAGAATAGGTTTTCTGGGACGTGCAAGGTAGAAAAGCCTTATAGGGCAAGCCTTGACGAAGATTGCGCATTTGCGCTTAGACGTTGGAAAACATAGGTGGCCTTGATGTCATTGGAAATTTTAGAGCAGCTTGAAGCCAAAGTTCAAATGGCAGTAGATACCATTTCTCTACTTCAGATGGAACTTGAAGAGCTAAAAGAACAAAACGAAACCCTTGGTCGTGAGTCAGATTCTGTGCGTGAAAACCGTGACGCACTGGAGCAGGAAAATGCCCGCCTTCGTGCCGATCAGGACGCATGGCAGACCCGCATTCGCAACCTGCTTGGTAAGATTGAAGAAGTAGAATAATAAAACAGAGCCGATGGGCTCTGTTTTTCTATGAGGCAGCTTTGCTGTAACGCTCTGTGGTAAACGCTATTGGAGAGATTGTTGCAAAGAGCTGTTGTGAAGATTTGTTGGCGCCGCAATGGTGACGCCAATGGATCTCACTATTCGATATCGATTGCTTCTTGAGACAGTATAACGCCCGTGTTGTCGGCGTACAGATGATCTTCAGGAATAAATGTTACACCACCAAAGTTAACAGGGACATCTGCTTCACCCACGCCCATTCCAGTTTCTGAGCTTTCTGCTCCAACGGGGAATGACGCTAAGGCTTGAATGCCGATATCAATTTCATCTAGCGAATCGACATCGCGAACACAACCATAGACCACCAAACCTTCCCAGCCATTTTCTGCTGCTGTTGTCGCAATCTCAGCGTCAATGAGTGCACGGCGTAGTGAACCACCCCCGTCGATTAGCATCACTTGACCGGTACCATTTTGTTCCGCCATTTCACGGATCAGGCTGTTGTTTTCAAAGCACTTGATGATTGTGATTTGACCACCGAATGAACTACGACCACCGTAAGAGCTCATCATAGGTTCCAGTACATCAACCTGCTCCAAGTATGTGTCGCATAACTCTGAGGTATTGTATTCCATAATCAGACTTCTTCTTTGGGCTTAACGGTGCCGAATTGGCAAATTTGTGGCGTTCCGAGGGATGTCAGAAGCCACCCTATGCGAAAAAGTATAACGACAAGATTGGGCATTGCAATGACTGACAACACAAATCATCTTGCCTTCATCCCCGTGTATTAGTGAAGTAGGATGCCAGCCGCAAACAGCACGTTGGTCAAGAGAGCGACTTTCACCATGTCACCCATCATGGGACGCAATGACTCACCATCTTTCGACAGCCAGACTGCTCGCCCATGTTTGATGGCTAGCGGCAGAGAAAGCAAAAATAACCATCCTGTTATGCCACTTTTCTCGAGTAATGCAAATAGGGCAAAGCAAGTGAAAGCTGCGATTAACAGCACTTGGTGATAGGCGCGTCCCCATTTCGGTCCCATGCGAACCACCAGTGTGTATTTGCCGCAGACGCTGTCGTTATCAATATCACGCAAGTTATTAATGTTGAGCACACCAACAGCGAGCAAACCACACGCAGTGGCCGGCAAGAGTATGACCGAATCGAGTGTACCGGCTTGCAGATAGTAGGTGCCTGCGACGCCAAGCCAGCCGAAGAAAATTAATACTGACAGATCGCCGAGACCTTGATAGCCATAAGGTTTGTTGCCCACGGTGTAGCAAATGGCAGCAAGGATGGCGAGTATGCCCAATCCCATGAAGCTGACGATGTCGGTGGCGTTATCGAACGCACTTAAGACCAAAGCAGCGCCTACGCCAATGATCAGACACACATTGAGTGCCATGGCTTTTTTCATTGTGTGTGGCGTTACTAGCCCTTGCTGTATGGCACGCTTGGGACCGAGGCGCGCCTCGTTATCGGTGCCTTTTACGGCATCGCCGTAGTCGTTGGCGAGGTTAGACAGAATCTGCAATAGCAGGGCCGTGATCAAGGCGAGCAAGGTCAAAGAGATCGAAAAAGTTGCGGTTTGCGCTGCAACGGCGCTGCCACACAATATGCACGCAACAGCGAGTGGTAGCGTTTTGGGGCGCGCGGCATCTAGCCAAGTTTTAAGTGTGGATGAAGACATAACCAAAGAAAGCGTGTGGGAAAACTGGCTTCATTATTGGTTTTTTTATCTCATTGGGCAATGCAAGTACGGGATTAACTTGGTTTGGTATTAAATGCGTATGTAGAACGACGAGCAAAGACACAATAAAAAACGGGCAGCCTGAGGCTGCCCGTTTTGTAATACGCTTCTGCTGAGTTACAGAATGAAGCGGCTTAGATCTTCGTCATCAATCAGCTCTTCGAGGCAATTGCGAACGTATTCAGCGTTAATCACATAGGATTCGCCACCACGCTCGCTGGCATCATAAGAGATCTCATCCACCAGACGCTCCATCACAGTATGAAGGCGACGTGCACCGATATTTTCGGTTCTTTCG
Source organism: Enterovibrio sp. FF113 (assembly GCF_041439165.1). NCBI lineage: Bacteria > Pseudomonadati > Pseudomonadota > Gammaproteobacteria > Vibrionales > Vibrionaceae > Enterovibrio > Enterovibrio sp. FF113. The sequence goes on from NZ_JBGONO010000004.1 coordinate 147,115, forward strand.
TTGACGCGCCATGCTGCGTTCGCAATTTCTTCAATGCCGTCTTCGGTGAAAGACAAGTTCACTTGCTCTGTGCCCATCAGTGCCGAATATTGCTCGGTCAGTGATGCGTTTGGCTCAGTCAGAATGCGCTTGAAATCAGACGCTGTCAGCGCTTCCAGTTCAACGCGAATTGGCAGGCGACCTTGCAGTTCTGGGATCAAATCTGACGGGCTAGCCACTTGGAATGCGCCAGAAGCAATAAACAGAATATGGTCAGTTTTCACCATACCGTGTTTGGTTGATACCGTGCTGCCTTCTACCAAAGGAAGGAGGTCGCGCTGAACACCTTCACGGGAGACATCCGGGCCTGAGCTTTCGCCGCGTTTACAGATTTTGTCGATTTCATCAATGAAGACGATCCCGTTATTTTCTGCTGCGCTGATCGCTTGCTCTTTCAGTTCTTCTTGATTAACAAGCTTCGCCGCTTCTTCTTCAGCTGCCGCTTTTAGCGCATCTTTCAGTTTCATTTTGCGCTTTTTCGCTGTGTTACCACCACCGAGGTTTTGGAACATGCTTTGCAACTGGCCGGTCATTTCTTCCATGCCAGGAGGTGCCATGATTTCCATGCTCATTTGCGGGGTAGCCAGATCGATTTCGATTTCTTTGTCGTCTAACTTGCCTTCGCGGATTTTCTTGCGGAAGCTTTGGCGTGTGTTTGAATCTGCTTTTGGCTCTTCAGATTGGCCCCAAGCATCACGTGCAGGAGGTAAAAGCACATCGAGAATGCGCTCTTCTGCTAACTCTTCCGCACGGTATTTTACTTTTTCCATCGCTTGCTGGTGGGTCATCTTGATCGCGACATCAGTCAGATCGCGTATGATCGTTTCCACTTCTTTGCCGACGTAACCCACTTCAGTGAACTTGGTGGCTTCAACCTTAATGAAAGGCGCGTTCGCGAGCTTGGCCAGACGACGTGCAATTTCGGTTTTACCGACACCCGTTGGGCCAATCATTAAGATATTTTTTGGCGTGACTTCTGCGCGCAGATCTTCATCAAGCTGCATGCGACGCCAGCGGTTACGGAGTGCAATGGCAACGGCACGTTTGGCTTTGTGCTGACCGACAATGTGATTGTCGAGTTCAGAGACGATTTCGCGTGGGGTCATTTCAGACATGCTGGGGATCCTGCCTTAGTAATCTAGTTCTTCGATGGTGTGGTGCTGGTTGGTGAAGACACAGATGTCGCCAGCGATAGTAAGTGACTTTTCCGCGATTTCGCGTGCGTCTAACTCGGTGTTTTCAAGCAGTGCAATAGCAGCAGCTTGCGCAAAGTTACCGCCTGAGCCAATCGCAATCATATCGTGCTCTGGCTGAACCACATCACCGTTACCGGTAATGATGAGAGAAGCGGTTTCATCAGCCACACAAAGTAGGGCTTCTAGCTTGCGCAGTGCACGATCGGTTCGCCAATCTTTAGCGAGTTCAACCGCGGCTTTGGTCAAATGACCTTGGTGCATTTCAAGCTTACGCTCAAAACGTTCGAATAGGGTGAAGGCATCTGCGGTGCCGCCAGCGAAACCTGCTAATACTTGGTTGTTGTATAGGCGGCGTACTTTGCGGGCATTGCCTTTCATTACGGTATTACCCAGTGACACTTGGCCATCACCGGCGATTACTACTTTGCCGTTGCGGCGAACAGAAACGATAGTCGTCACGGAAGAACCTCTTCTTTGCTCTCTGGTTGAGCGTTATGGCTGAAACCAGTATGGGTTGTTAAAAGCAAAGGTGGGGATGGGAAAACGTAAATTCAAGGGTAAAGCCGTGAGATGTCCGGCTTTGCCCTTATTTTCTTTGTGAGGAAAGGTAAATCAGTTCCAGTACCAGATGGCGCAAGGTTCAATACCTGCACGGCGTAGCAAGTTTCGGTCACGTTCTGCTTCACGCTTAAGCGGATAAGGCCCCATGACGACGCGATACCAAATGCCTTTTTCGCCTTGGCTGGCTTTGATATGACTTTCTAAGCCTTGGAAGGCAATCATGGCTTTGCGTTCGTCCGCCTGACTGGCGCTTCGGTATGCACCACACTGCATTAGATAAGGACGACTCGACACTTCCTGCTCATTGGCCTCGACCTGAACTTGTTTATTTTCCAGCTCTTCAATGTAGCTCCATTGTTCCTCGGGCTTAGGAGGCATGACTTTTTCCTCTTTTTTCTGAGGCTTTGATGGTTTGGTTGCTGGCTTAGTCACCGTTTTGGGCGGCTCAGATTGGGCTGGCGGTTCGCTGGTGGTGAGGAAGTAGAGACCATAGCCAAAGCCGGCCACCAACGCCAATGCGATCAACGCCCATTTAAACGGGAAACCCTGTTTAGGCGGTGGCTTCTTGGCATTTCGGGTGGGTTTACGCGGTGCTTTTCCGCGTTTGACATAATCTCGGGTTGCCACTGATTCGGGTATCTTTTTCTGCGAGTTGGGGCTATATGGTACTGGCTTGCTCGAAAGCGCGCCAGTACCTAGCTTGTCAGTTTAACGTGATGGCGGTGCCACACTCTCCCTGATCACCAATTGTGCATCGAGCAAACGTGAACCTGCCTGCACATCATTGCCTTTCAGTATCTTCAACAACATGAGCATAGCCTGACGACCAATGTCATAGCGAGGTTGTGAGACAGTGGTCAGAGCTGGGTCACAATACTCAGCAAACTGAATGTCATCAAAACCAACGATAGAGATGTCGTGTGGGACACGAAAGCCCAGTCGCTTCGCTTGTTGAAGTGCACCAATGGCCATGACATCAGAGTGGCAGAATACCGCTGTAGGTGGTGTGGGCAGTGACAACAAAGTGGTCATTGCGCGCGCACCCGCTGCGAAAGTGAAATCCCCCGCAACCGTATAAGCCGGATTCACCGTCACGCCGCCGCGACGCAGGGCTTGTTGATAGCCCTGAACGCGAAATTGTGTCAGTGCAGCGCTAGGATCACCTGTGATCTGTGCGATCTGCTTATGACCGACTTGAGTCAGGTAATTGACTGCTTCAAACGCTGCGGTTAGGTTATCAATGTGCACCGTCGGCAACTCTAGCTCTGGCGCGTATTCACAGGCCATCACGAGAGGGGGTAGGTTCTTTTGCTCCGGTTTGCTGACGTCAAAAGGAAGATCGGTACCTAAAAGAAGCATGCCGTCAGCTTGTTTAGTAAACACCAAATTCACAAATGAGCTTTCACGACTTGCTTGCTGTCCGCTGTCGCCAAGTAGCACTAAATAACCGTGCTCCATAGCCGCTTCTTCGATGCCGCGAATGATCTCCGTGAAATAGGGATCACAAATATCTGGAACAATAGCCACAATGGTTTTCGATTCATTGCGACGTAAATTTCTTGCGAGCGAGTTAGGGCTATAGCCCGCTTCCATCACCGCCTGCTCGACTTTCTTGCGGGTCGACGCTGATACCTTCTCCGGGTTCATCAACGCACGCGAAACTGTCGCCGTAGAGACGCCAGCCAGATGGGCAACATCCTTCATTGTCGCCATAGTGCTATTCCTCTTGCTCGTTATATGTGGCAATGCATCCCGTTAGGGAACTTCAGCAATAAGACTTTATTTGTTAACAGACCATATCTTAATCTGATGGCGGTGTATTAAACATGGTCATGTTAACAGTTATTACAAGAATATTGTGATCTTGGTCGGCTTAAGCGAATGAAATTTGTTCAGCTCATGTCTTGGGGTTCGATATCCAGCGACCAACGCACTTTCTTCGACAAAGGCAGTTGGCGTATTGCTGGCAAAGCGGCTGACAATCTTTGTTGTAACATCCGGCGGTTAGGTGCTTGAAAAATTAATTGCCAACGGTAACGACCTGCTCGTCGTGGCAATGGCGCTGGAGCCGGCCCCATGACGGCGCAGTCGTCATCAGGAACGGGAGACGCATCCAGGATGGTTCGCACTTGCTGAAGAAATTGTTCAACTTGTTCGCTGTGGTTGGCTTCAGAGCGAAACAGGGCGAAGAAACTGTACGGCGGCAGGTTGGCTTGCTGACGTTCAATCAGCGCTTCCGAGGCAAAGCAGTCGTAGCCTTTGTGAATGAGTGATTGCAACAAAGCATGTTCAGGGTGGTGAGTTTGCAGCAAGACAAACCCTGGCTTACTGGCGCGACCTGCGCGTCCGGCGACTTGCACAAACAATTGAGCTAATCGCTCAGGGGCGCGAAAGTCATTGCTGAACAGGGCGCTGTCGACATCCACCAGTGCCACCAAGGTCACATCAGGAAAATGGTGGCCTTTTGCCAGCATTTGGGTGCCAATCAGAATTTGATACTCTTTGTTGTGTATGGCATCCAAGTAGGCCTCTAGTGATCCTTTTCGACGGGTATTGTCGCGATCAATACGAATCGTTTTGAACTCTGGGAATAGCGTCGCCAGTTGCGCTTCTAGTTGCTCTGTACCGACCCCGACACCGATAAGCTGCGTCGAGCCACATTGACCACATTGATGGGGAATTGGGCGCTGAGTGCCACAATGGTGACAGCGCAGTTCATTGCTTTGCTGGTGCAAAGTGTAATAGGCATCGCAGCGCTTACACTCTGCCAACCAACCACATTCGTGACACATGAGAGCCGGAGCGTAGCCGCGTCGGTTTAAAAACAACATGACCTGATTGCCATCAGAAAGGTGTTTTCGCATCTCAGCAATTAAGGGCGCAGATAAACCAGCTTCTAAGTACAAACCGCGAATATCGAGCACACCATGTTTGGCTTTGATGGCGTTACCTGCTCGAATAGACAAGGTAAGGTGATGGTATTTGCCCGTTTTGGCATTGTGTAGGCTTTCTAAGCAGGGCGTGGCAGAGCCAAGTATTACAGGCACGTTTTCTTCATGACCGCGCATAACGGCGAGATCACGTGCGTGATAGCGAAAAGAGTCCTGCTGTTTATAAGAGGCGTCGTGTTCTTCATCCACAATGATGATGCCGAGTGATTTGAACGGCGCAAACAAGGCAGAGCGAGTGCCAATGATGATAGCCGCTTCGTTGTCTCGGGCGGCGAGCCAAGCATTGAGTCGTTCGGTGTCATTTAAACCGGAATGCATCACCTCGACAGGCACATTAAAGCGACGTTTGAAGCGATTAATTGTCTGCGGCGTCAAACCAATTTCGGGCACTAAAATCAGCGCTTGCTGACCACGAGCCAGAACGGGTTCGAGTGCATTGAGGTAGACCTCCGTTTTACCTGAGCCAGTCACCCCTTCAATTAAGTAACAGCCAAATTCAGGACTGGCATTGATGGTCGCAACCGCTAAGGCCTGCTCGTGATTGGGGGTGGGTTTGTCTTCGACGACCCGATAGTTTGGCATCCAAGGTTTGGCACGCACATTCTGTACGATGTTGATCCAGCCTTTTTCCTCAGCGGTTTTGATCACAGCGGCAGTCAGATCACTATCAAGTAAATCGCTGTGTGCCATAGCGCCACTGCGCAACATCGTCAGGATCCGTGCTTGCTTGGGTGCACGGGTCAATGCCGTGATGGGTTGATCTTTTCCTGCTTCTGTTAGCTGCCATACACGCTCACGCTCGCGATGCGCAGGTTTACCTTTTCTTAGGCTGCCGGGCATGACGGTAGCTAGCGCGTCACCTAATGGATATTGATAGTAGCGACTCGCCCAATTTAATAGCTTATATAAAGCCGGAGCCCAAAGGGGGGCGTCATCTAATACGGCATTAATAGGTTTAAGTTGCGTTAAAGGAAAAGCAGATTGATCAGCAAGGGCCGTCACAATTCCGATTTTGTATTGCTTGCCAAATGGCACGCGAACGCGTCCACCTACAACTGGCATATCATTGCCAATGAGGTAATCAAACGTCTTGTGCAAAGGGACAGGTAATGCCACTTGAGCGATTGTTGGGATCATGAGGTGCTAGCGTCTTAGGTAAATAGACAAATCATCGCGACAGTGTACCTAGGGTAAAGAGGGGCGCAAAGGGGCGTATCACTTTCTTTTGAGCCGCGTGACGAAAGCGTCTCAGCATAACTTTCAAATGAATTGAACAAAAAAGTTGCTATCAAAGGTCTCCTTGATTAGAATTTCGCGCCTTACAAAATGTTTGTTAACGACGTGTGGTGCCCGATAGGCTCGGGAGAGCGACACGGCCTATATTAGAGGTTATCCCTATGAAAGCTGGTATCCATCCAGAATACGCTGCAGTAACTGCAAAATGTTCATGCGGCAACACTTTTGAATTCAACACTACTCTAGGTAAAGATATTAACCTGGACGTATGTGACAAATGCCACCCATTCTACACTGGTAAGCAACGTGTAGTTGACACCGGTGGCCGCGTTGACCGCTTTAACAAGCGTTTCGGTGCATTGGGTAGCAAGTAATATTGCAGACTCAAAAAAAAGGGTGCGAAAGCACCCTTTTTTTATTGCCGTTACAGCTTGTAAGACCTTTTCCACGGTTCAATACAGGTAGACTATGACAGTTTATCTAAGCGAACCGATAGCCTCGCTACCCTCGCTGCGTTAACATTTAAATAATTCCTATTATATCTGATGTCATTGACCTCGTAGCGTCATAGACACTGCGCACACTTATCTATTGTAAAATTCACTACACTCAAGATAAGGGAACGTGCAATGTGCTTTATTGCTATATCAATTACTTGGGATAGACGGATCGCGTTTTGGCGTGAGAAATACTTGGCACTAAGGTGACAAGGTCATCTCGACATATAAAACGTATTCCGCACCTTGTTGTTCACCTTTACCTATGCTTGTGGGCTCGGTTGGCAACAAGATTAATCAGCCAATAACTAATAAAGTCAGGAAAACAGAAATGTCTGAAGACAAACGCCAACAGGCGCTGGATTATCATGCCTATCCAGTCCCTGGCAAAATCTCGGTAGAACTTACCAAACCAGCAGATACGGTTGAAGATCTTGCGTTGGCATACAGCCCTGGTGTGGCAGAGCCTGTTCGTGAAATCGCACAAGACGCTGATAATGTTTATAAATATACAGCGAAAGGCAACATGGTTGCGGTTATTTCAAACGGTACCGCTATTCTTGGTTTGGGCAACTTAGGCCCTCTAGCGTCTAAACCTGTGATGGAAGGCAAAGCGCTTCTGTTCAAACGTTTTGCAGGTCTTGATTCGATTGATATCGAAGTGAAGCACCGCACGATTGAAGAGTTCGTTGATACCGTTGCGAATATCGCGGATACCTTTGGTGGTATCAACCTAGAAGACATTAAAGCGCCAGATTGCTTCGAGATAGAAAAGCAACTGATTGAGCGTTGTAACGTCCCAGTATTCCATGATGATCAACACGGTACGGCCATCGTGACATCGGCGGGTATGCTGAATGCGTTGGAGCTTCAGGGTAAAGAGATCGGTGAAGCAGTTATTGTGTGCTTGGGGGCAGGTGCTGCTGCCGTTGCATGCATGGAGCTTCTGATTAAATGTGGGGCACAGCGTGAGAAAATCTACATGCTGGACCGCAAAGGCGTGATCCACACTCGCCGTGATGACATTAACGAATACAAACAATTGTTCGCCAACAACACAGATAAGCGCACGCTTGAAGATGTGATTGAAGGCGCGGATATTTTCCTTGGTGTATCAGGCCCTGATCTGTTACCGCCAGACGCGCTGAAACTGATGGCAGACAAGCCAATCGTGTTTGCGTGTTCAAACCCTGATCCAGAAATCAAACCTGAGCTTGCGCATGCAGTGCGTGACGATTTGATCATGGGAACGGGTCGTTCGGATTACCCGAACCAAGTGAATAACGTGCTGTGTTTCCCGTTCATTTTCCGCGGTGCGCTCGATGTGCGTGCAAGTCGAATTAATGACGAGATGAAACTGGCTGCCGTGGATGCAATCCGCACGCTGGCGAAAGAACCTGTGCCTGCGGCAGTATTGAAAGCGGCGGGTGTAGACAAGCTGAGCTTTAGCAAGGACTACATCATCCCTAAACCGATGGACCCGCGTTTGCTGCCTCGCGTAGCCAAAGCCGTTGCGGTCGCGGCACTAGAGTCAGGCGTCGCGCGCATCGAGATGCCTGAAAACTACATGTTAGATAAGTAACTGAAGTCGGCTAAATATCGGACAGGAAAATAAGGCGAGGTGAGGATAACGACATGGTAAGCGATCCTGCCGCGAGGTGAGAAAACGCTCTGTGCTTTTTCCTCAAAAAAAGCCATTAAAAAACCAGCCAAGCGGCTGGTTTTTTTGTCATTACGATGACGAAATTAATATTCTTCTTCGTTAAACTCGATACCAAGCTCTTTCATTATGCGCTTCACTTCTGCCGGAACGCTATCCGCTTTATCCTTGCGAATATCGTCATCTGTTGGCAGTGGTTGGCCGGTGTAAGCATGCAAAAAGGCTTCACACAACAGTTCGCTGTTGGTGGCGTGGCGTAAATTATTGACCTGGCGACGTGTACGTTCATCCGTCAGGATTTTAAGCACTTTCAGCGGGATAGAGACGGTGATCTTCTTTACTTGCTCTTTCTTTTTACCGTGCTCGGCGTAAGGGTTAATATATTCGCCATTCCACTCTGCCATCGTGCACCTTCTAAGCAGTTTCATTGATAAATCGCTGTCAACACCGGAAGCATTATGTCCAGGTTGAATGAATTTCGAATTTTAGCGATATTAACCGCTATATGTAAAGACATATAGACGTCTAGAGGTATTGACGTCTTACTATTGAGTGGTTAAGGTTAACCCTATCTGCTTGTATTATGATCGCATTTTGACAGGGAAAGACACCATGAGCGACAAGAAGTCAGCCACGATTGCCGTACGCACTGGCATCACCACAGATTCTCAGCATAATGCTGTGGTTCCTCCTATTTACCTATCCACCAACTATGAATTCCCTGAGTTTGGTACAGTCCCAACCTACGATTATGCCCGTGGTGGTAACCCAACCCGCAACCTGTTGGAAACGGCACTGGCCGAGCTTGAAAACGGCGCAGGCGCGGTGGTGACCAACTGCGGTATGTCCGCCATTAATTTGCTGCTGTCTCTGCTTGGCCCTGATGATTTGATTGTCGCACCTCATGATTGCTACGGCGGCACGTACCGTTTGTTCGATTCGCGCGCCAAAAAAGGGGCGTTTAAGATTGAGTTTGTTGACCAATCTAATGTTGAAGCGTTGGAAGCAGCATTGGCTAAACAGCCAAAGCTCGTCTGGATAGAAACGCCATCAAACCCGCTACTGCGTGTGGTTGATATCGCCGACATTTCCCAAAAAGCCCACGCGGTAGGTGCTTGGGTCGGAGTGGATAACACTTTCTTGTCTCCGGTATTGCAGCAGCCATTGAACCTTGGCGCTGATTTCGTGGTGCATTCCACGACCAAGTTTATCAACGGTCACTCAGACACCGTCGGTGGTGTGGTGGTTGCGAAAGAATCTGCACTCGCTGACGAGCTCAAGTGGTGGGGCAACTGCATTGGCGCAACAGGCAATGCCTTTGACAGCTACATGACATTACGCGGTCTTCGCACCTTGAGCGCGAGAATGCGTCAGCATGAAGAAAACAGTGCCGCGGTGTTGGCATTTTTGCTACAAGAGTCGCTGGTGGATGTGATTTATCATCCATCATTGCCCGATCATCCGGGACATGAGATTGCTAAGAAACAACAAAAAGGGTTCGGCGGTATGTTGAGCTTTGAGCTAAAAGGTGGCGAAAGTGAACTGAAACTGTTCCTGGGTTCATTGAAGTTATTCTCTTTGGCTGAGTCACTGGGCGGCGTAGAAAGCTTAGTCACCCACCCAGGTTCGATGACGCATCGTGCCATGTCTGATGAAGCGCAGGCAGAAGCAGGTATCGCAGCAACACTATTGCGTTTATCTATCGGTCTGGAGGATCATACGGATTTGGTCGCCGACCTAAAACAAGCATTCAATAAAGTGAGAGAGAGTCAGTAATGAGCGCGGTTGAAGTCGTATCCCCTCAGCAGTCGCCGTCCCGCCAGCTACATAAATTTGGCGGTAGCAGCCTTGCCGATCCAGACTGTTTTCGTCGCGTGGCGAGAATTCTGGCGCAATACAGTGATGCGACAGACATTATTGTCGTTTCAGCCGCAGGTAAAACCACCAACCGTCTGATTGAATGGCTGTCTTTGCTGGATAAAGATGGGCGTCTTGCTCATGAAACCCTGCAAAGCTTGCGTAAATACCAGCAAGACTTGATTGAGAACCTGATCGAAGGTGAACAGAAACAAGCGTTGGTCGATGCGTTATACACAGATTTTAGTGCGATGGCACAGGTGGCAGAAAATCCATTAGGTGTCGCTCAGCGCGCTTGGGCGCAAGGTTTTGGTGAAGCATGGTCAGCCCGTTTGTTGTCTGCATTGCTGACTCAGCTTGATATGCCTGCCGTGAAACTCGATTCTCGCAGTTTCTTACGTGCAGAGCGTGCGGCGCAGCCAGAAGTGGATCGCGCTAGCTCTTGGCCGCTGCTTAAAGAGCAGTTGGTGCAGCACACTCATCGTCGCATTGTGATCACCGGTTTTATGGCACAAAACGCAGACGGTGAAACCGTGCTGCTTGGCCGCAATGGGTCTGATTACTCCGCCACGATTATCGGCGCGTTGGCTGACGTAAGCCGCGTGACCATTTGGAGTGATGTCGCTGGTGTCTTCAGTGCAGACCCTCGCCTTGTCGGTGACGCATGTTTGCTCCCTTTACTTCGCCTTGATGAAGCGGCAGAACTGGCGCGTCTTGCCGCGCCTGTGCTGCATACCCGCACCCTTCAGCCTGTGGCACAAAGCTGTATCGATTTGAACCTGCGTTGCAGCTACGACCCTGAGTCCGGCTCTACCCGAGTCGAGCGTGTGCTTGCCTCAGGTCGAGGCGCGAAAATCATCACGTCACTTGATGACGTGTGTTTGCTTCAGCTCGACATTCCGCGATCCCATGATTTTAGCGTCGCACGACGAGACATTGAGCGACTGTTAACGCGCAATCAAATTCAGCCGCTGGCTTCTTCCGCCAGTGCTGATCAACATCGTATTCAATTGGCCTATACCGCAGAAGTCGTCAACAGTGTGTTAGAGCAGCTTCAAGACGCCGGTATTCCGGCTGACATTCGTTTGCGCGAAGGCTTTAGTTTAGTGGCGGCGGTAGGTGCTGGTGTGACGGGTAACCCGGTACATTGTCATGGCTTCTATCAGCAATTGCGTGGTCAGCCGATTGAATTTATCAGTGAATCTAACAGTGGCTTAAGCATCGCGGCTTTGCTGCGTAAGACGAACACTGCAGCGTTAGTGGCCGATATTCACTGTGCATTGTTTCAAGCACAGCGCCGGATTGGCCTTGTATTACTAGGAAAAGGCAATATTGGTAGCCGTTGGCTGTCGTTGTTTAAAGAACAAAAAAGTGCGCTTGAAAAGCGTCATGGCATGAACTTCGAATTGATCTCGGTGCAGGACAGTCATCTGCAATGGGTTGACTTCGATGGCATCGATGCTGATACGGTGATGGAGCATTTTAATGAAAATGCGAAAACGTATGAGATGGGCGAATGGCTGGTCAATCTGCTCAATCATCCGTATGACGACATCGTCGTGCTGGATGTGACCGCCAGTGCACCCTTGGCGTCGCAGTATTCCGATTTGGCCGAGCATGGCTATCACCTTATTTCTGCCAACAAAGTGGCGGGCTCTGCAAGTAGCGAGCTTTATTATCAGGTACAAGATGCCTTTGCAAAAACCGGGCGCTTTTGGCTTTACAATGCGACGGTAGGGGCGGGTTTACCTGTTAACCATACCGTACGGGACTTGCGAGAAAGCGGTGACCAAATCATGGCATTGTCGGGGATTTTCTCTGGCACTTTGTCTTGGCTGTTCCAGCAATTTAACGGTGAAGTTAAATTCAGTGAACTGCTGGAGCAAGCGTGGCAGCAGGGTCTGACAGAGCCTGATCCGCGTGAAGATCTCAGTGGCGCTGATGTTATGCGAAAACTGGTGATACTGGCACGAGAGTCTGGTCTTGAATTAGAACCTGAGCAGGTTCAAGTGCAATCTCTGGTGCCAGATGCATTGGCACAACAGTCGCTTGATGGCTTCCTTGATGGCAGTGCCTTGCTAGATGACACCTTAGAAGAATGGCTGGAAGAAGCGAAAAAGGACAACGGCGTACTTCGCTATGTTGCGCGTTTGACCCGAAATGGCAAAGCACGTGTTGGTATTGAGGTGCTTCCAGAGGATCACCCATTGGCCAACTTGCTGCCATGTGACAACATTTTTGCTATTGAGAGCCAGTGGTATCGTGAAAACCCATTAGTGATTCGCGGCCCAGGCGCAGGGCGAGATGTCACCGCAGGCGCGTTGTTGTCTGACTTGAATCGCATCGCATCCTTGCTGAAATAAGAAGAAATGAAAGTGAAAAAAGCGGAGGGTTAACTTCCGCTTTTTGCTATGTGAACAAAGCGCATAGTGATCATGAATAAATTTCACGATAAGCAAGTTGACTTTGAGTTGCTTGCAATTCAATATCTAGACATATAGACGGCTAAACGGATGTCGTCATCAAGGATTTTTTCAGTGAACTGTCACTGAAGTAGGGAGACACAATGGGTTACTCACACGCTAGCCATCTGGATTCACTGAATCAGAATCTTTCCGATTTGAACGGCGATATCAACGTCTCGTTTGAATTCTTCCCACCAAGTTCAGAAGCCATGGAGCAGACGCTTTGGGCATCGGTTCAGCGTTTGAAAAACCTTCAGCCTAAGTTTATGTCTGTGACCTATGGTGCAAACTCTGGTGAGCGTGATCGTACCCACTCCATCGTAAAAAGCATCAAGCAGGAAACGGGCATCGAAGCCGCCCCGCATTTGACCTGTATCGATGCCACGCGTGATGAACTTAAAATCATTGCTCGCGACTACTGGAACAGTGGTATTCGCCATATCGTCGCACTGCGTGGCGATTTGCCTGAGAAAGGGCAGAAGCCTGAAATGTACGCATCAGATTTGGTTGAATTGCTAAAAGGTGAAGCAGATTTTGATATTTCGGTGGCGGCCTACCCAGAAGTTCATCCAGAAGCGAAGAGTGCACAAGCGGATTTGATCAACTTAAAGCGCAAAGTCGATGCCGGGGCGAATCGCGCGATCACCCAGTTCTTTTTCGATGTAGAAAGCTATTTACGCTTCCGCGATCGCTGTGTGGCGGCGGGTATTGATGTAGAAATTATCCCAGGCATTTTACCTGTGTCGAATTTCAAGCAGGCAGCAAGATTTGCCAACATGACCAATGTGCGCATTCCAAACTGGATGCACAATCAGTTTGCGGGATTGGATGACGACCCTGTCACTCGTCAAATGGTGGGTGCAAGTCAAGCCATCGACATGGTCCGTGTATTGAGCCGTGAGGGTGTAAAAGATTTTCACTTCTATACCTTGAACCGAGCAGAACTGACTTACGCGATGTGTCATACATTGGGTGTACGTCCGGGCGCTTAATATGACTGCGACCTTAGGGATAACAGAGCATTTGAGCTCGTGTATGCCATAGACATAAAAAAACCGTCGCGATTGCGACGGTTTTTGTTTTAGCGGATTCGCTTAGCGGGAGGCAAAGGCCTTTTGATTGGCCATTGTCGCTTCCATCGCTGCCAGTTCTAGCAGCACTTCATCTGCCCATGTCAGCCATGCTTCTTTGCGCAGAATATTGCGACGCAATGTCAGGCGCTCCAAACGACCTTCTCGGGTCAGTAAAGAAGAATCTGAATATTGGTTTCGCTCTAAATCACGATATTGGCTGAGCTGCATACGTGACTCATCAATCAATGCATGCATATGCTCGATCATCGGAGTGGGTTCAAATATGCTGCATGTCAGCAGTTTGGCTGACACTTCGTCACGATCAGTCGGGTGTTTTGCAGGAAGCAAAAACCACTCGTACAGACCTTGCCTGCCGATATCGGTAATGGTGTAGACCTTGCGATCAGGTTTGCCGTCTTGTGGTTCGAGCCGACAACTTACTGCGCCCATATCGGCGAGTTTGTTGAGTTCACGGTAAACCTGCTGATGGCTGGCTTTCCAGAAGTGGCCGATGGCGTGAGAAAACTCTTTGGTTATATCGTAACCAGTTGCATCACGATGGTTCAACACCGTGAGAATTACATGCGGTAGTGACATCTCTTCTATCCAAAATCTAAAAAGGCGATCCTTAGCCCTGGGACGTCGCTCTATGGCGAATTATTTATTTCCGCAACACTGGGTGGATCGATTCGTCATTAATGGTCCTTAGTATCGCCAAAGGCCAACATTATTTACACCCAAAGTAGCGGGGCGAAAAATGGCGATACACCACGACATCAAAACGGTTAATTATACGTCGGTGTTTTGCCTTGGTCTGAGCAGTAGAAATTCTCAGACTAGACATGAAAACATATTAATAACATTATCAATCCAACAACAATCGAAAAAGCCTTTTTGAAAATAAAAAAGGCTGCAACTTAGCAGCCTTTCTTACTTTTGATTCGATTTCTCACTTATCCGGTGTTACGCATACCTGCTGCAATACCGGCGATGGTTACCATCAATGCTTCATCGAGCTCAGGGCTTTCTTGCTCTGAAGCGCGCGTGCGGCTAAGTAGTTCAGCCTGAAGCATATTGAGTGGCTCGACGTAAATGTTACGCAGACGAATCGCTTCTGCGCCCCATGGGTTTTGTTCCATTAAGTGATCGCTGTTCTCGACCATCAGTACGGCTTTGATATCTTGCGCTAAGCGTTCACGAAGCTGCTCACCAAGAGGCCATAACGCTTCATCAACTAGCTTCTCGTCATAGTATTGCGAAATAGATGGACTGGTTTTAGTGAACACCATTTCGAGCATACCCAATCGGGTTGAGAAGAATGGCCATTCACGACACATCTCTTCGAGTTGCTTCAAGTGACCATTATCGATGGAGTATTGGATGGCTTGACCCGCACCTAACCAAGCAGGCAGCAGTAAGCGGTTTTGGCTCCATGCGAAAATCCACGGGATAGCGCGCAAGCTTTCTACGCCGCCATTCGGGTTACGTTTTGCAGGACGCGATCCTAATGGCAGCTTGCCAAGCTCTAACTCTGGTGTGGTTGAGCGGAAGTAAGGAACGAAATCTTTACTGCCACGCACAACATCGCGGTACGCATCACAAGAAACGTCACTCAGTGTCTCCATCAGATCGCGCCATTCTTGCTTTGGTGCCGGAGGTGGCAGCAAGTTGGCTTCAAGGATGGCACTGGCATACAGATTTAAGCTGTTGGTAGCGACATCAGGGAGACCTAACTTAAAGCGGATCATCTCACCTTGCTCTGTCACGCGCAGGCCGCCTTTTAGGCTGCGTGGTGGTTGAGACAATAATGCCGCGTGTGCAGGTGCACCACCGCGACCAATTGACCCTCCACGACCGTGGAACAATACCAGATCAACCCCAGCGTTTTCACACAGCGAAACCAGTGACTCCATGGCTTTGTACTGCGCCCAACCTGCGGCCATGACACCGGCATCTTTGGCGGAGTCCGAGTAGCCAATCATGACCATCTGGAAATTCTGGATAAAGCCGCGATACCAATCAATGTTCAGCAGTTGACTGATCACTGATTCGGCATTGTTCAAATCTTCGAGGGTTTCAAACAGCGGGCAGACATCCAAGCGGAACGGACAACCTGCTTCTTTAAGCAGAAGATGAACCGCCAATACGTCCGATGCAGTACGTGCCATCGAAATAACGTATGAACCTAGGGCTTCACGCGGCTGCTGGGCAACGATACGGCAAGTATCTAATACCTCTTGTACGTCATCAGATGGCTCCCAGTCACGAGGCAGCAGTGGGCGCTTTGAACTGAGTTCTCGGATCAAGAATGCTTGTTTGTCTTGCTCGCTCCATTGGCTGTAGTCGCCCATGCCAAGGCAGCGGGTCACTTCAGACAACACGTCAGCATGACGGGTACTTTCTTGACGGATATCGAGTTTGATGAGGTTAACGCCGAAGCAGCGAATACGACGCAACGTATCGAGCAACAAGCCATCAGCGATAATGCCCATACCGCACTCATGCAGTGATTGGTAACAGGCATGTAGCGGTGTCCACAGCTGATCAACGTTGGTCAGAATATCTTTTTCATCAATATGCTGGCCTTTGATTTGTGCATCAAGACACTCCAGCGTATTGGTGAGTGTTTTGCGCAGGGATTTCAAAATCGCACGGTACGGTTCGTGCTCATCGCCCGCCATTGCACGGACAATGTCATTACAGCGAGTCATCGACAGCTCGCTGACGAGCTCCTGAATGTCACCGAGGTACAAGTCGGCAGCTTTCCAGCGAGACAGTAGCAGCACCTCTTGGGTCACTTCCGCCGTCACAAATGGGTTACCGTCGCGGTCGCCACCCATCCAGCTTGAAATCTGAATTGGCGCGGCGTCAACTGGAAGGCTATGGCCAAGGTGGCGTGTTAGTTTTTGATCAAACTGACGCAGGAATTCAGGAACGGCTTGCCATAGGCTGTTTTCAATAACGGCATAGCCCCATTTCGCTTCATCTAAGGGCGTCGGACGTTGCTGACGAATAACATCGGAATGCCAAGCTTGCGCGATCAATTGCTCTAGGCGCAATTCTGCTTTACCGCGCTCGGTGCTGGAAAGATCATCAAGCTCTAGCTTCGACAGGCATTTGTTAATCTGAACGAGTTTATGAATGGTGGTTCGACGCGCAATCTCTGTAGGGTGTGCGGTTAACACCAGCTCAATTTTCAAATCCTCAACGGCTTTTTCTGCATCGATACTAGAGACATCGTTGCCTTTCAGGCGCTGGAACAAGTCATCCAGAGCATCAGGGCTGCAGATCAGCTCTTCGCAGTTGCGGGAAACAGAGTGGTATTGCTCTGCAATATTGGTGAGGTTAAGAAATTGGCTAAATGCGCGTGCGACAGGGAGTAATTGGTCATTGGGAAGACTCTGCAATACGTCAATGAGCTTGGCGTGATCGTCTTTGTTTCCAGCTGATGCCGATTTAGAAAGCTGTCGAATCTCTTCTACTTTTGCAAGCAATTCATCGCCGTGGGCGCCCTTGATGGTATTACCCAGCAAGTGACCCAGCATACTGACGTTGCTTTTTAGAGCGTCATACTTGTCATTCATAAGTCATCCATTTCGTAACTTTGTTACATCCAAATTGCAATCGTAATGGCTCAATCTAGCCAATGAGAGGCCCTAAGGTCAATCTTATACGTACTGAAAGTGATACTTTTTCACGTCTATCCCCATACTACTTGGGCGCGCTGGGAGTTGTAACAAAATTACAATAAAGTGAACGCGATACATTATCTGTGAGCGAGTGAGAATCTTGGCGGTTTTATTTTGAGTATACTGTTGACATTAGTCACTTATCACGCTAAAAAGCACATATAAATTCATTTTAAATGAATAAACAATTATAAAGCTCATTGGATGCAGCGAAAGGTACGATACGAAATGGATAAGTTCTCAACCCCCCTTCTCCAGCGACGACGCCGACGTTAATCATAACGTTGGGTGCGTGTGCCCCTCCTGCAGCTGAGTGAGCTGAATGTTTCATCTAGTCATTACCAGACAGCAAAACGGATTTTTATGTTAAAGACAGTGATCGTCGGTGCCAGCGGTTATACCGGTGCCGAGCTGACCAGAATGGTTCACCTCCATCCCCAACTTGAATTGACCGGTCTTTATGTATCTGAAAACAGTACAGATGCGGGTAAGCCGATCAGCGATCTTCATGGCACATTAAAAGGTTTGATTGATTTGCCATTGTTGCCGCTCAGCAGTGTTGAGAGCGTGGCGCAAACAGCAGATGTCGTGTTGCTGGCGACAGCCCATGAAGTCAGCCACGATATCGCGCCTGTGTTTTTGGCGCAGGGCTGCAAGGTGTTTGATTTGTCGGGCGCGTTTCGCGTTCAGTCTGATAGTTTCTACACCACTTTTTACGGTTTTGAACACCAGTATTCAGATTGGCTAGATAAAGCCGTTTACGGTTTGGCAGAATGGAACCATGAAGCGATTGCAACTGCCGATCTCATCGCTGTGCCGGGCTGTTACCCAACGGCATCACAATTGGCTCTTAAACCGCTGATTGATAATGGCTTGTTGGATCTAAATCAATGGCCAGTGATCAATGCAGTGAGCGGCGCTTCCGGTGCAGGACGTAAAGCATCGATGACGAACAGCTTTTGCGAAGTTAGCCTACATGCCTATGGCATATTCAGCCACCGCCACCAGCCAGAGATAGCAACGCACCTTGGCTGTGATGTGATATTTACGCCTCATCTTGGTAATTTCAAACGCGGTATTCTCGCAACCATTACAGCAAAGCTAGCGGATGATGTGACAGAATCTGCGGTGTCTGATGCACTTGAAAGCGCTTATCAAGATATGCCATTGGTGCGTCCACTGGGTGCTGGCCAAAGCGCGAAATTGCAATCGGTTCAACACACAGGTTTTTGTGATATAGGCTGGTCGGTGAAAGGGCAGCACGTGATTTTGACCTCTGCTATCGATAATCTGCTTAAAGGCGCGGCGAGCCAAGCCATGCAATGCATAAACATTCGTTTTGGGTTTGCGCCGTTAACGGCCATTGTGTAGGAGAGTCATGATGAGTTTACGTCCTTTAGTGGTGAAACTGGGTGGTGCAGCGCTTTCTTGCACTGAGACACTAGAAAAACTATTCAACGCCATTGCTGCATACAAAGCGTCCGCGCATCGTGAGATTGTGATTGTTCACGGTGGTGGCTACTTGGTCGATGACCTGATGAAAGCACTGAACCTGAAGGTCGAGAAAAAGCAGGGTCTGCGTGTCACACCAAAAGATCAGATTAATGTGGTCGCCGGTGCACTCGCAGGAACGGCAAACAAATTGCTACAAGGGCAAGCAGTCAGAAGCGGCATTCACTCTGTCGGTCTGAGTTTGGCAGATGGCGGTCTTTGTAATATTACCCAACTTGATCCTGAGTTGGGCAATGTGGGCAAAGCGGCGCCGGGTGACGCTAAGTTACTGCAAGCGATTTTGGCGACAGGTTGCGTACCCATTATCAGCTCGATTGGCCTTGATGTTGATGGCGAACTGATGAATGTGAATGCGGATCAGGCGGCGGTTGCGGTTGCCGCTGCGCTGGATGCAGAGCTGGTCTTGTTGTCAGATGTTAGTGGCGTGCTTAATGGAAAAGGCAAGCTGATGCCAGCACTTGATGCAAAATTGGCTGATGAATTAATTGAAAGCGGCGTGATCACGGACGGCATGGTCGTCAAAGTGAAAGCGGCGTTTGAAGCGGCAAATGCGCTAGGTCGTCCGATTGAAGTGGCGAGTTGGCGTTATCCTGAGCGGCTGGCTGATTTATTCAGCGGCGGCAACATCGGTACCCGTTTCACTGTTTAACTGAATTTATATCCCTATATTTATGTCGTTCACCGCCTGTACTGACCGTCAGAGCGGTAACAAGGAGAGTTACTATGAGCACTATTAAGAAGGTTGTACTTGCGTATTCTGGCGGTCTCGACACGTCGGCGATCATTCCATGGCTAAAAGAAAACTATGACTGCGAAGTCATCGCGTTCGTGGCCGATGTGGGTCAGGGCGAAGAAGAGCTGGTTGGTATTGAAGAAAAAGCCATCGCTTCTGGTGCATCAGCGTGTTACATCGCTGACCTGAAAGAAGAAATGGTCTCTGAGTATATCTACCCGAGCCTGAAAACCGGTGCCATGTACGAAGGCAAATACTTGCTAGGTACATCAATGGCGCGTCCTATCATCGCGAAAGCGCAGGTTGAATGTGCGCTAGAAGTGGGTGCTGATGCGTTGTGTCATGGTTGTACGGGTAAAGGTAATGACCAAGTACGTTTTGAAAGTGCATTTGCTGCACTGGCACCGCATTTGAAAGTGATTGCGCCATGGCGTGAGTGGGATCTTCGCAGCCGTGAGGCCCTGTTGGATTATCTGGCAGAGCGCAAAATCCCTTGTACTGCAAGCCTTGAGAAAATCTACAGCCGTGATGCTAACGCTTGGCATATTTCTACAGAAGGCGGCGTTCTGGAAGATACGTGGAATCAACCTAACGAGCTTTGCTGGGTTTGGACGGTTGATCCTGAGCAAGCGCCAGATCAAGCTGAAACAGTCACCTTGATGGTAGAAAAAGGTGAAGTGACCGCAGTAGATGGTCAGGCAATGTCACCGTATCAAGTCCTCACAACGCTAAACGAAAAAGGTTCACGCCACGGTGTGGGTCGTATCGATATCGTTGAAAACCGTTTGGTCGGTATGAAGTCTCGCGGTTGTTACGAAACACCAGGCGGCACCATCATGATGGAAGCACTGCGTGGCGTAGAGCAACTGGTATTGGACAAAGATTGCTTCGAGTTCCGTGAAGAGCTTGGTCTAAAAGCCTCTCACCTGATTTATGATGGTCGTTGGTTCACCCCACTGTGCAAGTCAATTTTGGCAGCAGCCGATGAGTTGGCTGAAGCGGTGACCGGTGAAGTGGTAGTGAAACTGTACAAAGGACAGGCTACAGTAGTGCAGAAGCGCTCGATCAATAGCTTGTACTCAGAAGAGTTTGCGACCTTTGGTGAAGATGATGTTTACGATCACAGCCATGCTGGGGGCTTTATCCGTCTTTACTCGCTATCAAGCCGCATTCGTGCGCTAAATGAAAAAAAACAAAAATAGATAGCTGGAAGCAATAGAGATTAAGGAGAAGTAAATATGGCGTTATGGGGCGGAAGGTTTAGTCAGGCAGCCGACACACGTTTTAAGCAGTTTAATGATTCGTTGCGTTTTGACTATCGCCTCGCGGAGCAGGACATTGTGGGCTCCATCGCTTGGTCTAAAGCGTTGCGCTCAGTGGGTGTTCTGACAGAGCAGGAACAACAACGTTTAGAGTTGGCGCTGAACGAAATTAAGTTAGCTGTGATGGAAGATCCAGAACAGATCCTGCGCTCCGATGCCGAAGATATTCACAGCTGGGTTGAGCAACAGTTGATTGCCAAAGTCGGTGACTTGGGTAAAAAACTGCACACAGGTCGTTCGCGTAACGATCAGGTGGCGACCGATCTCAAGCTTTGGTGTCGTCAGCAGGGTCAGCAGCTTCTCCTTGCTCTTGATAAGCTACAAAACCAAATGGTTCAGGTAGCGGCAGTGAATCAAAGCACTGTATTGCCTGGCTACACGCACTTGCAACGCGCCCAACCGGTGACGTTTGCACACTGGTGCCTCGCGTATGTAGAAATGTTTGAACGTGATTATTCTCGTTTGAGCGATGCGCTAAATCGCCTCGATACCTGCCCATTGGGTTCAGGTGCATTGGCAGGAACTGCGTATCCTATCGACCGTGAAGCGCTAGCGCATAGCCTGGGTTTTCGTCGTGCAACCCGCAATAGCTTAGATTCCGTGTCTGATCGTGACCATGTGATGGAGCTGATGTCGGTGGCAACGGTCTCTATGCTTCACTTGTCACGTATGGCAGAAGACCTGATTTTTTATAACTCGGGCGAATCGAACTTTGTTGAGTTGGCCGATACAGTCACTTCAGGTTCATCCCTGATGCCACAAAAGAAAAACCCCGATGCTCTTGAGTTGATTCGTGGTAAGACAGGTCGTGTTTACGGCGCAATGTCCGCCATGATGATGACAGTGAAAGCACTGCCATTGGCGTACAACAAAGACATGCAAGAAGACAAAGAAGGCTTGTTTGACGCGTTGGATACTTGGTTTGATTGTATCGAGATGGCAGCACTTTGTTTCGATGGCATCAAAATCAACAAAGAACGTACCTTGGAAGCAGCGATGCAAGGCTATTCTAACGCCACAGAGCTAGCTGACTACTTGGTTGCAAAAGGCATTCCTTTCCGTGAAGCGCACCATATTGTGGGTGTTGCAGTTGTTGCCGCCATTGAAAAAGGTTGTGCACTGGAAGAGTTATCGCTGGATGAGATGAAAGAGTTCTCGTCCGTGATTGATGAAGATGTCTATCCGATCCTGACTATTGAATCCTGCCTTGAAAAACGCAGTGCTTTGGGCGGCGTAGCGCCAACCCAAGTGGAATATGCCATCAGTCAGGCAGAGAAGCGTCTAGATAAGCGTTACTCTCCACGGGTGAAAGTGCGTGGTGCAAGGCTGACCGATCTCGATGCCATTGAAGGCATGGTGGTTTACTGGGCGGGGCTGGGTGAAAACTTGCCGCGTGAACGCAATGAATTAGTACGTGATATTGGCTCGTTTGCGGTGGCAGAGCATCAGGGCGAAGTCACAGGCTGTGCATCATTGTACGTTTATGACTCAGGTTTGGCGGAAGTGCGCTCATTGGGCGTGGAAGCAGGCTGGCAGAACCAAGGACAAGGCAGTGCTATCGTGCAGAACTTGTTGAAGAAAGCCAAAAACATGGCTATCAAGAAAGTGTTTGTACTGACACGTGTTCCTGAGTTCTTTATGGGACAAGGCTTTATTCCAACCTCAAAATCTTTGCTGCCAGAGAAAGTGATGAAAGATTGTGAACGTTGTCCGCGCTTACATGCGTGTGATGAAGTGGCACTTGAGTTTACTTTTGACCAAGACAGACTGATTGCCAAAGCAAACGTTGCGTAAATGGCGAGAATAACAAACATGAAAAAACCGGCTTCGGCCGGTTTTTTGTTTTTAGTCCGCTATGACTGAGCGTCTGAATCGCCTCGGCGAAAAGGCATCAAAATCAAATGAAGTGCGAGCAAGATGGCACTCGCGCCACCTGCAAATAATAACGTAATCGATTCAATGGATTTGGGTGTGTTGCTGAACCACACAAACCAAATTGGCCAAAGCAGCAAGTTCATCACTGCAAGCTGAATCATGCAGCGTTTACAGCGCCCAAGTTTGGCGCGTATGGAAAGGGATGCATCTTGGCAGAATCGGCAACTCATTTGCGTTTAGCCCTAAAACAATCAACTGCTTGCAGACTACAAATAAAAAAGCCCTCCGTAAAGGAGGGCAAAGTGCAAGTTTACAAATAGACGAATACGTCAGTATTCCAATAAGGGGTGGATTAGCAGCCCGGACCGCAGTCCAGACAATGTTTAATCATTTCAGGACCTAGGTGCAGTTTTGCATTTAGGTCACGAAGGGCGGTGCGCACGCCTTCTTCAATCACTGGGTGGTAGAACGGCATGTCAAGCATCTGCGAAATGGTCATTTGGCTTTGGTGTGCCCATGCAAGCAGGTGTGCAAGGTGCTCAGCATTTGGCCCCATCATTTCTGCGCCCAAGAAACGTCCAGTGCCTTGCTCGCCGTAAACGTTTAACATGCCTTTGTTACGCAGCATCACACGTGAGCGGCCTTGGTTTTCAAACGACACGGTACCAATTTCAAAGCAACCACAGGTGCCAAGACGAGAGGTGATGTCTTTGTAGGTTTCACCAACCATTGCGATTTGTGGATCCGAGAATACCGCCGATATTTTACTGCGACGTAGACCTGCACGGATGTCAGGGAAGCGACCCGCGTTGTCACCCGCAATACGGCCTTGATCGGCAGCTTCGTGAAGCAAAGGCATCTGATTGCTTGAATCACCCGCAATGAAGATGGAATCAACACTGGTTTGCATCGTGTAATGATCGGCTGTCGGTACGCCGCGCGCATCCAATTCCATACCCGTTTTTTCAATGTCTAACTTGTCGACATTTGGACGACGACCTGTTGCGGCTAACACGTAATCAACGACCATGTGTTGCTCCTCGCCTTGCTTGTCGAGGTAACGAATATGAACTTTCTCGCCCTCACGCACCATCTCTTCAACCTTGGCATCGGCATCCAAATAAAACTCTTCATTGAAGGCTTTGTCTGCATAAGCCATTACCGTTGGATCTGTCAGTGGGCCAACTTGTCCGCCAACACCAAACAGTTTCACGTTTACGCCAAGACGATGGAGTGCTTGACCTAACTCTAGACCGATCACGCCAGGGCCAAATACTGCGACGGATTCAGGCAGGTCGTCCCATTCGAACACATCGTCGTTAATGATTAAGCGGTCGCCCAAGTCATTCCAAGGTGCTGGCCATGTCGGGCGGGAGCCGGTTGCAATAACAACGCGCTTTGCTTCGATGCGAGTGTGGTCATCGACCATCAGTGTATGGCTGTCGATGAATGTTGCGTAGCCTGCCACTTTGTCTTCAGCAGGGATTTCATCAACGCCTTCCAACACAAAGCCGACAAAGCGGTCGCGTTCACGTTTAACGCGATCCATCACTTCACGGCCGTTGATGTTGATTTCACCTTGAGGATAAACGCCGAAGCCTGGCGCTTTCTCGATGTGATGAACAGCTTCAGCGGCGGCAATCAGCAGTTTGGATGGCATGCAACCGACACGGGCACATGTTGTTCCGTAAGGGCCACCTTCAATTATTACAACATTGTCAGTGTGTGCCTTTGCGGCGCGATAAGCACCAAGTCCTGCGGTACCACCACCAATTACAGCTACATCAACATTCAAGGTTTTCATTGTTCTTCTCCAGATGAAACAAATTCCAGAAGGCGCGATAAATCGATAAGGCTTCTAAATAATAAGGGCTGCATGTGCAGCCCTTGGATGACGATTGATTGAGATTAAGCGAAGTACGCTTCCAACTCGTCGCTACCACCAATGTGCTTACCACCGATGAAGACTTGCGGTACGGTTGCACGGCCGCTTATCGCGCGGAGGCTAACGGTAGTGGCATCTTGACCAAGTACAATTTCTTCGAACTGTAGCTTGTTATCGATCAGCAGTTGTTTTGCTTTCGAGCAGAAAGGACAACCTGGTTTGCTGAATACCGTAATGGATTCTTGCAGTTTATGGTCTGGTGCAATGTATGCCAGCATGGTGTCAGCGTCAGACACTTTGAACGGGTCGCCTGGCTCGTTTGGCTCGATGAACATTTTCTCTACTACGCCATCTTTGACTAGCATGCTGTAACGCCATGAGCGCTCACCAAAACCAATGTCATCTTTGGCGACTGCCATGCCCATGCCGCGAGTAAACTCTGCATTGCCGTCTGGGATGAAGGTAATGTTCTCTGCGTCTTGGTCAGCTTTCCATGCGTTCATCACGAAGGTGTCATTCACGGAGACACAAAGGATGTCATCAACGCCGTGCTCTTTAAAGACAGCGTGCAGCTCGTTGTAGCGTGGCAGGTGAGTGGATGAACACGTTGGCGTAAACGCACCTGGCAGGCTGAATACAGCGACTGTCTTGCCAGCAAATAGTTCGTCAGTTGTGACGTTAACCCATGCGTCGCCTTGGCGAGTTGGGAACGTTACGTTTGGGATTTTTTGACCTTCTTTGTTAATCAGTTCCATGGTGTTACCCCTTAAATAATTATTGTTTTTTAGTTCTTTAATCCGGTGTTCCCGGTTGATGTGGTTATATTATGCCGAGAGGGGTAGATAGATCTAATTGATTAGGTTTATCATTTTAATAAGTGAAATCTATCAAAGGGGCATTTGGCGTGAATATCCGAGATCTCGAATACTTGGTGGCTTTGTCTGAGCATCAGCATTTTCGCAAGGCTGCAGAGGCATGTTTTGTCAGTCAACCTACTCTGAGTGGACAGATACGCAAGCTTGAAGATGAGCTTGGCGTGATGTTGCTTGAGCGTACTAGCCGAAAAGTGTTGTTTACTGATGCGGGAATGCAGCTTGTTAGGCAAGCGCAAAAGATCCTGATGGAAGTAAAAGTGCTGGAAGAAATGGCGAGTCAACAAGGGGAGGAGATGTCGGGCCCTTTGCATGTTGGGTTTATTCCCACGATTGGTCCGTATCTATTGCCGTATATAGTGGCTGCCATTAAGCAGGCTTTCCCTGAGTTAGAGCTATTTTTGCACGAGGCGCAAACCCATCAATTGGTGCAACAGCTCGATGAAGGCAAGCTTGATTGCATTATCGTCGCGACAGTCAAAGAGACCGAGCACTTTAAAGAAATCCCGCTTTATCTCGAGCCGATGTTGGTGGCTGTGCCAGAAAGCCATCGTTGGGCAAAAGAAAAAGAAATCACTATGCCGTCATTGCATGGAGAAAACTTATTAATGCTTGCTGATGGGCACTGCTTGCGCGATCAGGCGCTGGGCTTTTGTTTTGCGGCAGGTGCAAAAGAAGACACACGATTCCGAGCAACCAGCTTGGAAACGCTGCGTAACATGGTCGCAGCCGAAACGGGGATCACCTTGTTGCCTAAGTTATCCGTCCCGAAAAGTATGCACCGTGATGGCGTGGTTTATATCAAAGCGGTTGATCCGGAGCCAACACGGTTGGTTACCTTGGACTATCGTCCTGGCTCGCCGTTGCGAACACGCTATGAAAAACTGGCTGTTGTGATTGCGGATTCGATGAAAGAAGTGTGTCATCCGGTAAGCCGCTAGAAAAAACGGGTGGGTTAAATGTAACAAAGGCGCCAATCGGCGCCTTTGTTTATGGTAAGTATTGATGTGAGCGGTTAAGTGTTAGAACAGCTCCTCGCCTTCAGACTCATAAATATTGCCGCCATTTGATGCCGCCGCTGAGACATACTCTGTCGGCTCGGTTCCTTTTTGAAAGTACTCAAACATCGAGCTGGCATCATTCTTACGAGTGAGTAGGCCGGTGTCTCTATCGATACGCACTTTCACGATATCTGATGGTACAACCTTGCGTTGTTCTGGCACATCAACCAGTGCGTCTGACATAAAGTCTATCCACGCAGGCTGTGCTGTTTTAGCGCCCGCTTCGCCACCTGAGACTTGATCATTTGCCAAGTTGGCGTTGCGTGACGTTTTGCCCAATTTACGTGAGTGATCATCAAAACCCACCCAGACGGTTGCCACTAGACCTGGGGAGAAACCCGTGTACCATGCATCTTTTGAGTCGTTAGTCGTCCCTGTTTTACCGCCAATATCACGTCGATTTAGCGGTTTTTGTGCGCGCCAGCCCGTACCGTTCCAGCCCGTACCTTGACGCCAATCACCGCCGCCCCAAATGTTTGCTTCCAGCATTTCTCTGACCAAGAATGCGTTCTGCTCACTCACGACCTTAGGTGCAAACTCGGGTTCATTTTCCATGCCTGCGGTTTGCTCTAGTAAATTTTCCTCTTCCGACAAGTTCGCTGAGTCACGCTTGTTGGTTGGGTTATCACAATTTTCATGGCAGATGGTTTGCGGGGTTGCGCTGTATTCTAATTTGCCAAATGCATCTTCGACTTTTTCAATGTAATACGGCTTGAGGTAATAACCGCCGTTTGCAAATACACCAAATCCTTGCGCCATTTCCATTGGCGTCAAACTACCTGCGCCCAATGCAAGTGCTTCTGCGCGCGGTAAGTCATCTTGCTTAAAGCCAAAACGGGTGAGGAAGTCGATTGTTTCATCCAGCCCAACACGACGAAGGACACGCACAGCCATGACATTCTTTGATTGTGCCAAACCGATGCGAGCACGGGTTGGGCCATCATAAGTCGGTGGCGAATTCTTCGGACGCCATGCGACACCCTGACTCGCGTCCCATCGATTGATAGGGGCATCATTAACCAGTGTTGCCAGTGTCATGCCTTGATCAATGGCTGCTGAGTAGATGAATGGTTTAATGCTTGAACCTACCTGACGGATAGACTGTGTTGCGCGGTTGAACTTGCTGTGGACGAAGTTAAAGCCGCCCACCAATGCCTTGACGGCACCATTGTCAGGAGAGATAGCAACCATGGCCGTGTTGGCATCCGGCACTTGGCTGAGGTGCCAAGTGTCATCGATATTCCGGACCCAAATTTGTTCACCAGCACTCAATATGTCTGCGGCTTGTTTCGGCGCAGAACCTTGACGGGTATCGGTGACGTAGCGACGAGCCCATTTCATGCCATTCCAAGGCAGGGTAGCTATATCGCCATTTTGAAGTTCAACCTCGGCGGTTTTTGCGTCAACGTTGGTCACGACTGCGGGCTTGAGTTCGCCATAAGACGGTTGTTTATTGAGGTGTGCTTTGATTTTATCAGCATCCCAAGGCGTGGTTTTATCCTTCCACAATGTCGCAACAGCGCCGCGGTAACCATGGCGTTGGTCATAAGAGATCAAGTTGTTAACAGTAGCTTCTTGAGCTGAATTTTGCAGACGAGAATCGACCGTGGTGTAAACCTTCAAGCCTGATTCATAAACGTCTGCACCGTATTTATCTACAGCCCATGCACGTGCTAATTCTGCCACATAGGGTGCGTTTAGCTCTATTTCAGCGCCATGGTAGCGAGCAACCAGCGGCTCATTTCGAGCCTGCTCATAGTCAGAACGCGTAATGTAGCCCTCGTCCAACATACGTTTCAGTACGACGTTACGTCGATGGGTTGCGCGCTCTACCGAATAAATCGGGTTCATGGTTGATGGTGCTTTTGGCATGCCAGCAAGGGTGGCGATTTCACTCAGGGTGAGTTCGTTCAACTCTTTGCCAAAATACACGCGTGCAGCAGCGCCAAATCCGTAGGAGCGATAACCCAAGAAAATCTTGTTGACGTATAGCGTCATGATTTCTTGTTTTGTCAGCAATTGCTCAATGTGGATGGCGATGAAAATCTCTTTGATTTTCCGCATGATTTTCTTCTCATTAGAGAGGAAGAAATTACGTGCCAATTGCTGAGTAATGGTACTCGCCCCTTGTTTGGCTGAGCCAGACATCGCGACCACAATTGCCGCGCGAGTAATGCCAATCGGATCAATGCCAGGATGCTCGTAAAAGCGGCTGTCTTCGGTGGCGATCAATGCATTCATTAAATTTTGAGGAATTTGATCGTAAGTGACTGGTATACGACGTTTTTCACCAAATTGAGAGATAAGTTTGCCGTCTGCGCTAAATACCTGCATTGGTGTTTGCAACTCGACATCTTTGAGGGTGGCTACATCTGGTAACTCTGGTTTTACATAAATATAAAACCCAAAGATTGTACCCACTCCAAACAATATGCAAATCAATGCAATGATAAGCAGCCGCTTAATGAACTTCACTTGATATTTCCCGTCACGTTTTTTGTCGAACCGTCAGATCGATTAGTGTCGTTAGTATAAAGACAACTGAACAAAAAATAACGGATCCGCAAAGAGAACTTTCAAAAAAGTTACTTGATGCTGACTTTTAAGAAGGTAGCGCTGCAAATGTTTGGTGTAACAACAACAGTGGGCATCGATATTGGCACAAGTGCTGTGCGAGCGGCCTTACTTCAGCAAGGTAGCCAATCAGTCGCGTTAAAAACGCTCTTGGTTGTGCCTTACGAAGTAGAAACATTGGAAGCGGTACTACGAGGGTTAAAAAAGCAGATTAGTAAAGCTTGCTCAATGCCTTGGCATTGGCCAAAACACCAAATCATGGGCGTACCGCAAAGCAGTGTTGCGGTAAAACGTTTTCCGCCACTCGCTGACGTGCCAGATCATGAGCAATTTGTGCAAGTGGGCTTGCAGCTCTCTGAAAGCCTTGGACTGCCTATTGACGAACTGCTTTACGATTATCACGTGCTTGACGATAAAAGTGCGACCGAGGTGTATGCCTGTCGAAAGTCCATGCTTAACGAGACGCTCAATGGGCTTGAAAGTGCGGGTTTTGAGCTTTCTGTGATCGAATTACATACTCAAGCTTTAATGCGTTTATATCGCGAGCAGTCAGGCCATCAGTTGATGCAAGGCATAGGCTTGTTGGTCGATGTGGGCAGTGAGCGGTTACAGATTTGTATGGGAGACGGTCAATCGGGACAGTTTTACCGAGAGTTACCCGCCCCGGTACTGTCTGGAGCCTCTGATGCCAAACTGGCTCGACAGCACTTTACTGAACAGCTTGCTGATGTCATTAAGCGTCATTACCAACTTGCTGCGACACAGCTTTCAGGTGCAGAAGTTTCACATGTTTGGCTATCAGGAGAGAGCGCGAAAAGCGTTGATATTTCATTACTTGAAACGTGTTTGTCTTGGCCTACTCAGGCGCTCAACCCCTTACAGGGGCTGGTCTACTCCCCGAATATCATTGAGCAACTCAACGAGCCAGTCAGTGCTTGGTCTACCGCGATTGGTTTAGCACTTCGAGGAGTCTCGCATGATCGTCAGTATTAATTTACTGCCATGGCGTGATAGTAAACGCTTGGCTATGCGTCGACGATTTTTCCACAAAATAATGATTGCGATTTTAGTCGTGGCTGGATGTGTAGGGATGTCGCGTTGGGTGATTTATCAGCAATTAAACACCCAAGAAACGCGTAACGCACGCTTGCAAACTGAAATCGACAGTTTGAATAGCACCTTGCGCACCTTTGCAAAAAGAGAAATCGAGCGAGATGCGCTTCATCGTCGTTTAACCTTGGTCAACTCGCTGCAAAAACAACGCAATAACGCCACCATGCTGTTCAATCTCCTGCCTCAGATAACGCCTGATGGCGTTGTACTCGATAAAGTATCTATGACTTCAGCCAAGGTAAGCATTGAAGGGCGCAGTCGCTCAAATGCCCAACTGGCTAGCTTGCTGGCATTGCTTGAAGATGATGTTGGCGCAGATAACGTGCAAATTCATTCCATCATTAGTGATTCATCGCGCCCTACGTTGGTGGAAAAGCGATTTAAGGCAACGTTTGAGCTTGTGGGATATGTCATTCCCAATTTGCCGCAGGAGAAAAAAAATGACAGCTGATTGGCGTGATTGGGAAATCGATGAGATCCCTGAATGGTCCCCCGTCGCGCAAAACATCTTGCTTGGCGTTTTGGCTGTAACCCTGTTCGCCGCCTCTATTTTCTTTGTTTTGCTGCCAGCACAGGAGGAAGTGAATGCAGCAAAACAAGAGGAGAGCCTGCTTCGTACGCAGTTTCGTATTAAAGCGGAGCAAGTTGCCGCGTTACCCGACGTTGAAGAGCAAGTGCAGGAGCTACAGCGTTACTATGCGCGCTTAACTCAGCAGCTTCCTGCACAAGATGAACTCGCCCTTTTACTCGCAGGTATCAATGATACTGGGCTCCAATATAACTTGAATTTTGCCCGTCTCAATTGGCGGAGCGGTAAACGTGTCGGTTGGCTTCACCAAGTCCCCCTTGAGATTGAACTTAATGGTAGCTATCGCGATATTGGTCAGTTTTCTGCTGCATTGGCTCGTTTACCACGCATTGTTGCGCTGCAAGATTTCACTGTCTCACGCGTTGATAAGCGCAGCGATCTGCGTTTTGTGGTGACAGCGCATACCTATCGATATGAAAACAGGGAATTCGGGGGGGAGCAATGAGATACCTTTCTGGGCTGGCAGTGACACTGGCGTTAACGGGTTGCATGCAACATGAGACATCTCAAGATTTGGATCGCTTCATTGTGCAGACTTACGCTTCTGCGAAGGTGACTGCGACGCAATTGCCACCAGAGCCTAGCTATTTGGCAATGTCGTTTGAGCCCACTGTTGATTCTGATCCTTTTGTATTACCCATCGCAGAGCAAGAGGACACCTTGGCAAAAGGCGATTGCTGGCAACCTAATGATTTACCGAATAATAGAGATTCCTTGGAGGGGTATGAGCTGGCGTCGTTAGATTTTAAAGGTGTAATTGGCTTACCTGGCAGTTATTGGGCCTTAGTTGAAGCGCCAGATAACACGCTACATCGTGTAGGGCTGGGACGCATGATTGGAAATCATAGAGGTCGTGTCGACAGTATTAGCCAGCACACATTATCTCTCACAGAACATTTGCCGGATGGCCTAGGTTGCTGGCAAGTACGTAACGTCAGATTGGCACTAAATAACAATAAATAAGGGTAAAGAATGAGAAGCCTGAGGAAAGGATGCCAAGGCAACGTAAGCGGAGGTGTGCATTGGATTATTGCTTTAGCATGTCTGTTGCTGACGCCCGTTGTGTCTGCGGCCAACCAGTTACAAAACTTAGAATTTGCAAAGGGGGATAATGGTCGAACACTGCTGACCCTGACATTTGCGGATAAATCCGTTGTTACAAACTTTGATAAGAAAGACAAGACATTGACGATAAGTGCCAAAGCGACACAAATCGAAGATAACTTGATTGGAGCAAGAAGCCTTGACCAGATCGAAACCATCGCGACCTCGTTGGATGTGCAGACGGTTGACGACGACACGCAATTAACGCTAAAGACCAAGGGCTTTTTTGGTTACGACTATTATCAAACCAATAATGTGCTAACGGTAGAAATTATCCCGTTCTCATCGCTGCCTAGCGGTCAGTCTAAAAAAGATAAAGCAGCGAAGAAAAACGCCAATATATCGATTAACTTTCAAGATATTTCTGTGCGTTCAGTCCTGCAGATGGTGGCAGAGCACAATGGGTTTAACTTGGTGGTGTCTGATACGGTAAATGGCAATTTAACGCTTAGGCTCGATGATGTTCCGTGGCAAAAAGCACTAGACACCATCTTGAATGTTAAAGGCTTAGATAAGCGCCAGATGGGCAATATTTTGCTGGTGGCACCCAAAGCTGAGCTTGATGAGCAAGAGCGCTTGGTGCTTGAAAAACGTCGCACCGAAAGAGAGTTGGCATCACTGCGTTCAGAAGTGCTGCATATTAAGTACGCCAATGCCGTCGATCTTAAAAACATGCTTGATGGCGGCGAAGATGAAGGGATCAGTCTACTGACTGAGCGAGGCAGCATCGCTGTCGACTCACGGACTAATGCCCTGGTGATCAGAGATTTGGCCGACAATATTGATGTGGTGAAGTCGCTCATCGCATCATTGGATATTCCTGTTCAGCAAGTGGAGATAGAAGCGAGAATCGTGACCGTTGATGAGGGCACGTTGGAAGAGATTGGTGTGCGTTGGGGCGTGTCTAACACCAATGGTAGCTTTTCAACGGGGGGGTCAATTGAGAGCAATTTGGGATGGAACAAAGGCATTGGCTTTGATACGGGCAGTGGAGATTTTCTCAATGTCAGTAACGTTGACGGGCTTGAGTCTGGCACTGGAAACGTGGATGACTTCCTCAATGTAAACCTTGGCGCGGTGAGCCCTAATGCGGCAAGCATTGCTTTTCAGGTGGCTAATCTAGGCAAAGACTTGCTGTTAGATCTTGAGCTGTCAGCGCTTCAGGCTGAGTCTCGCGCTGAGATCATTTCGTCCCCTCGTTTGCTGACAACCAACAAGCGAGCAGCGTACATTGAACAAGGGACAGAATTGCCTTATCTGGAAGCGTCTTCAAGTGGCGCGGCGGCTGTGTCATTTAAAAAGGCGGTATTGAGTTTGTCAGTGACACCTCAAATTACCCCTGACAACAAATTAGTGTTGGATTTGGAGGTCACCCAAGATAAGCCAGCTGGCACAGTAAAAGCGGGTACGGGTGAAGCAATGGCTATCAATACTCAGCGAATTGGTACACAAGTTCTCGTTAATGATGGTGAAACTGTCGTGCTCGGTGGTATTTATCAACACGAAATGATGGAAGGTGTCGATAAAATCCCCCTACTTGGTGACATTCCTGGACTAGGGCAACTCTTTCGCCGTAACTATGAAACCATGGGCAAACGGGAGCTTCTTATCTTTGTTACACCAAGAATCATGACGCAATAAAGTCATTTAAGTCATTGTGTTATAATTGTTTACCGTAACAAATCGCATGAACAGGCAGAAGTGAGCACCAAGTGCACATTTCAGCCTGTTTCCTTCTTAACCACACTGTGCCCGTAAATTTAAACAGCCCTAAAGGCGTATTTTAAGTTGCCAAAGGGCTAGTTGACCTGAGATAATTTTTGGTCTGATCACGAATTATCTGTGAGGAAATTGGCGCCTCGGGCTTTCAAGTAGCGAGCCTGCGGGCGGTGTTGTTTTCATTAACCGCGCGTATATTGCTTAACATGGCTGAAAAACGAAATATCTTTCTTGTAGGTCCAATGGGGGCTGGCAAAAGCACAATTGGTCGACACCTAGCACAACAACTACACATGGAATTTTTTGACTCGGACACCGTGATTGAAGAGCGCACTGGTGCTGATATCGCATGGGTGTTTGATGTTGAAGGTGAAGAAGGATTCCGTGTTCGCGAAGAGAACGTCATCAACGACCTGACTGAAAAGCAAGGTATCGTGTTGGCGACTGGCGGTGGTTCTATCCTTAGTAAGGAGAGCCGTAATCGTCTGTCTGCTCGTGGCATCGTTGTGTATCTAGAGACCACTATCGAAAAGCAATTGGCACGTACTCAACGTGACAAGAAGCGTCCATTGCTGCAAACCGATCAACCTCGTGAAGTGCTGGAAGCATTGGCGGAAGAGCGTAATCCTCTTTATGAAGAAATCGCTGACTATGTAGTTCGTACTGATGATCAAAGCGCCAAGGTTGTGGCAAACCAAATCATCGAACTATTGGAAAATCACTAAGCACGAAAAAGGCATTCCATGGAAAGGATCGACGTTAACCTAGGCGACAGAAGCTACCCCATATCAATTGGTGCTGGATTGCTCTCAGATCCCACCTTCTTTTCTGATGCTAAAGGTCGTCAAGTGGTGGTTGTCACTAATGACACCGTTGCTCCGCTGTATGCGGATCGTCTCCTGGAAACCTTGAGAAAAGCTGGTGGTTTGCCAGCTTTGCTTACCCTTCCCGATGGTGAGCAGTACAAAACACTAGAGACATTCAACACCATCAATACCTTCTTGCTTGAAGGTAATTACGCCCGTGACGTTTTGATTGTCGCGTTAGGTGGTGGTGTGATTGGTGATCTGGTGGGCTTTGCTGCGGCTTGTTATCAGCGTGGTGTGGACTTTATTCAAGTACCTACTACCCTGTTATCGCAAGTGGATTCCTCTGTGGGGGGGAAAACCGCGGTGAACCATCCTCTTGGTAAAAATATGATCGGCGCGTTTTATCAACCTAAAGCGGTCGTGATTGATATTGAAGTGATGAAAACCTTACCTGCACGTGAATTTGCAGCGGGTATGGCTGAAGTTATTAAATACGGCATTATTGTCGACAGTGCCTTTTTTGCATGGCTTGACGAAAACCTCGATGTACTCAACCAGCTTGATTCATCGGCTTTGGTGTATGCCATCAAGCGTTGCTGCCAGATTAAAGCGGATGTTGTTGCTGAAGATGAGAAAGAGTCTGGCGTTCGCGCGTTGCTCAATCTTGGTCATACTTTCGGTCATGCAATCGAAGCTGAAATGGGATACGGCAATTGGTTGCATGGCGAAGCGGTTGCCGCAGGTACCGTGATGGCTGCCAAAACGGCTCAGATTCAACAACTGCTTTCGCAAGAAGATGTTAGCCGTATCACTTCTTTGCTTGAAAAAGCGAATCTCCCCGTGAAAGCACCAGCAAGCATGGACTATGATGCGTTTATTAAGCATATGAAACGCGATAAAAAAGTGCTTTCAGGGCAACTGCGATTCGTGCTGCCAACATCGATTGGTACGTCCGAAGTGGTTGCAAACGTAACATCCGAGACGCTTGCTGAGGTCATTAAGACACACTAAGCGGGTTTGTATATGACAGGCTCCCATGACATGATCGCGCTGGATTTGGACAGTCAGATCCAGCTTTTGTCGAGAATTCAGTTTCTTACTCGATTCAGTTCTAACCTTGTTCAAATCACTGGCGAGCCTGGTGCAGGTAAGACGTGGTTGAGCGAACGCTATCTCGAGAATTGGGCGAACGAGCCCACCCAATCCCTTCTTATCTGCAACCATAGTCAGCAAGATGCGCAACATCGCGCAATCATCTTGCGTCAAATCGTGCGTGATGGCGTGTTCAATGAGCATGATTCCATGCTCCAAAGTCTCGAATATATGCTGGAAGGCAATGGGGTTCATGCCCTTATTGTCATTGATGATGCGCAACGTTTGAGTGCCTCGTTAATCGCTGAGCTATGGGCATTGGTGACGCAAGCACAGCAGAGAGATGATTGGCAAATCAATGTGTTGCTGTTTAGTTTGCGTGGTAAATTGAACAAGTGGTTGCACAAAGTCTCTTACGGTCAAGGTGTTAAACCGTTAGAGTTAGAAATCAGCCCACTGGCTGATAATGAACGCGAGATGTTCATCGAAGTCATGATGGTCAACCGCCAATTGGATGCAGCGCAGCGCAGAGCGCTAAAGCAAAAAGCTGCCTCTTTGCCTTCTTTACCCGGCGCTTTGAGAGGGCTGGAACAGCAGGAGACTTCTCTGATGGAAGAGAAAAAACGTCGCTCACCTTTGCCTTTGATTATTCTATTGTTCCTTCTTTTTGCATTAGGTGGTGGTTTGGTGTGGTGGTCAATGGCACCTCAAACGTCACAAGAAGAAGTCGTTGTTGAAACACCGGATGGTGTGAAAGAGTTGGCTGCGATGTTGGCCGAAAAAGAAAAAGAGCTAGCGCAACAAACCGCGGAACAGCAGGGGGAAAAGGCGCTATCGGATACCTCCGAGGTCACTGATGACATGATTTTTCTGCCCGTCGCGCCCGTTGTAGAAGGCATGACTGTTGGGCGTCGCGACCAAGACCGAAGAATTGTTGTTCCAGACAAAGTGGTTGATGCCATCATGGATGATCAAGAAATTGGCGGAGACGGCACCAATGCAGTGACCGAGCCATTAATCCCTGAATTAGCAACACCACAATCAAACACCGCCGCTCAAGCCAATACACAAACAAGCGGAGAAGCGCTCGTTGAGCAAGTGGCTGTGGATGAGACGACGGCATTAGTGACTGAATCAGTCAACGCGAGCTCTGACGTGCCGATGGCAAACAATCTACTGCTGACTGTCCCCGCGTCGCGTTATGCGCTGCAGCTTGCCGCGTTACAGTCTACCCAAGCGGTAGACGAGTTCTTATTGCAATATACTTTGCTAGGTCGTGCTTTGGTGTATGAAACGCGCCGAAACGGTGAGGCTTGGTATATGGTATTACTCGGTGACTACCCAAGTGTGGCAGAGGCTCGCCGTGCAGAATTGGCATTGCCTGCCAATATTCGCAACCTGAATCCATGGGCGAAATCCTTCACTCAAATTCATAAAGAGATTGGACTGGTTAATTAAGCGCAACTTGGCTTCACGTCAGGCGCGAAATTACGCTGATTGATGACAAAAAATGAGATACAATCCGCCACCTTTCGAACAGCTGTGGTAGTGGATACACATTAATGAAAAAGCATCGTGCCTTTCTTAAGTGGGCCGGGGGTAAATACTCTCTGGTTGAGGATATCCGCAAACACCTGCCGGAAGGCAAAAAGCTGATCGAACCTTTCGTTGGAGCAGGCTCTGTATTTCTGAATACAGACTTTGAACATTATCGCCTTGCTGACATCAATCCGGATCTGATTAATCTGTATAATTTGGTCAAACAAGAGCCTCAGCGCTATATCGATGACGTGCGAACCTTGTTTACTCAAGAGTACAATCAAAAAGAAGCCTATTTGTCGATCCGCGAAGAATTTAACGCCACCACAGATCCGTACCTGCGTTCATTGTATTTCCTGTATATGAACCGACATGGATTTAATGGCCTTTGCCGCTACAACAAGAAAGGCGGCTTCAATGTGCCGTTTGGTTCGTACAAGAAACCTTATTTCCCGCAAGCGGAGCTTGAGTTCTTTTCAGAGAAATCAAAAAAAGCGATCTTTGTGTGCGAAGGATACGAGCAGAGCTTTAAGAGTGCGCGCCGTGGTAGCGTGATGTACTGCGATCCGCCATACGCACCGCTTTCTTCTACTTCCAATTTCACCACCTATTCCAGTGGTGGGTTCAGTCTTGATGATCAAGCCTTACTGGGTGAGTATGCCCGTAAAGCGGCAATGGATAAGAGTGTGCCTGTGCTGGTTTCAAACCATGATACGCCGCTAACGCGAAGTCTTTATCATGGTGCGCATCTCAATGTGGTGCGAGTGAAACGAACCATTAGTCGAAATGGCAGTGGCAGAAACAAAGTGGATGAGTTGCTGGCATTGTTCGCAAGTGAAAGTCCCGAGTCACCTTAATGCTCGGGCTGCACCAATCAGTGATCACTCATTGGGCATGATCAGTGACACAACCCCAATCAACCCCACGACAAATAAAACCACAAAAACAACACCGACAAGAATATAAGGCAGCATGCTCGATTGCTTGAAGTCCCGCTGCCTATTTTTGTCGGACTGTACGCCAAGCATCGCAGCGAACACACTTTTCACTACCTCCCAAATAGTGACCTTTTCTTCTTTTTGCTCGGTGTCGTGCATACACATTCTCTTTGATATTTGCCTGATCTGACTCCAGCTTAGTCTATTCGTCTGGGTGTCACTTGCGCCATCTGTAAAACTGCCGCGTTATGGTATCAATCAGCGGATCTGATAAGACACACGGTCTTTGATGGGGTAGAATTGCGCCGACTTTTGGGCTAGTGAGGCTATAGGATGAAGGATTTTCTGATTGCACCGTCAATACTCTCGGCGGATTTCGCACGTTTAGGTGAAGATGTCGCAAATGTACTGGCAGCGGGCGCTGACGTGGTGCATTTTGATGTGATGGACAACCATTTTGTACCAAACCTGACGTTTGGTGCGCCTATCTGTCAAGCACTTCGTGACTATGGCATCACCGCGCCAATTGACGTTCACCTGATGGTGAAGCCCGTTGACCGCATCATTCCTGATTTTGCCAAAGCCGGCGCAACGATGATCACCTTCCATGCAGAAGCAAGTGATCACGTAGATCGCAGCCTACAGTTAATCAAAGATCATGGCTGTCAGGCCGGATTGGTTTTCAACCCAGCTACGCCGCTGCACTATCTTGATCATGTGATGGACAAGCTCGACATGATTTTGTTGATGTCGGTTAACCCTGGTTTTGGCGGCCAGTCCTTCATTCCTGAAACATTGAATAAACTGCGCGAAGTGCGTCGTCGTATTGACGAAAGCGGTCGCAATATTCGCCTCGAAATTGATGGCGGCATTAAAGTAGATAATATCCGCGAAGTGGCAGAAGCCGGTGCTGACATGTTTGTCGCAGGCTCAGCTATTTTCAGTCAGCCTGATTACAAAGCAGTGATTGATGAAATGCGCGCGGAACTGAGTAAAGTAGGAAAATAATTCGTGACGGCAACCTTTGAAACCATCAAATACATCGCTTTTGATTTAGACGGTACGTTAGTCGACAGTGCCCCCGATCTTGCCGAAGGCATTCGCATGGCGCTAGCTGACCTTAACCTGCACACGGTGACGGATAACGACGTACGTGGTTGGATTGGCAATGGCGCGGAAATCATGCTCAAGCGTGCTTTAAGCCAAAGCGTTAATATCAATCCAGAATTGGATGAAGCGCTGTACCAAAAAATCCGTGCACGTTTTGATTTTCACTACGCGAACAACGGTCATGACAAAACTGTCGTGTACCCAGGTGTGAAAGACACGCTTTCAGCCTTGAAAGAGGCGGGTTATACGATGGGTATTGTGACCAACAAGCCGTATCAGTTTGTGCCTGAAATTTTGGAAGACCTAGGTTTGGCGCATTACTTTAGTGATGTGATTGGCGGGGATTCTTTGCCAACGAACAAGCCGGACCCAGAAGGGTTGGTTAGCCTACGTGACAAGCATGGTTTGAGCGATGTGCAAATGATGATGGTAGGTGACTCGAAAAACGATATCCTAGCCGCCAAAAATGCTGGCATTATCTCTGTTGGCCTGACATATGGGTATAACTATGGCGAGCCAATTAGCGACAGCGCGCCGGAATTTGTCGCAGACCAATTTAACCAGCTTTTAACGGTTCTCAGCACCGAAAAAACAGCGTAAATTAAAGATTCGAATTTTCTCGAACATACAGCCAGCGTTTAGTCACGCTGGCTGAATTGACTGACAGGAACAGAAAGAACATGAGTAATCCTACGACCAAACCCATTGTACTTAGCGGTGTTCAACCTTCTGGTGAACTCAGTATCGGCAACTACATTGGAGCTTTGCGTCAGTGGGAACAGATGCAAGATGACTACGATTGCCAATACTGCATCGTTGACTTGCATGCCATTACGGTACGTCAAGAAGCGTCAAAGCTTCGTGAAGCCACGCTGGACTCGCTTGCACTGTGCCTTGCTGTGGGTGTAAGCCCAGAAAAGAGCAATCTGTTTATTCAATCTCACGTGCCAGAGCATGCACAATTGGGTTGGGTGCTGAATTGCTACACCCAAATGGGTGAGTTAAATCGCATGACCCAGTTTAAAGATAAATCATCTCGCCACGCTGAAAATATTAATGCGGGTCTGTTTGGTTACCCCGTATTGATGGCTGCTGACATTTTGCTGTATCAAGCGAACCAAGTGCCTGTTGGTCATGACCAAAAGCAGCACCTTGAGCTAGCACGTGATGTCGCACACCGTTTCAACAATGTGTATGGCGAGGTGTTCTCTGTACCAGAGCCTTACATCCCGCAAGTGGGTGCACGCGTGATGAGCTTGCAAGATCCGACTAAGAAGATGTCGAAGTCGGATGATAACCGCAACAACGTGATTGGTTTGCTAGAAGATCCAAAAGCCATTGCGAAGAAAATTAAGCGCGCCATGACGGATTCAGAAGAGCCGCCACGTGTGCTGTTCGACATCGAAAACAAGCCGGGTGTCGCGAACTTGATGGGCTTGATGTCTGTTGCGACGGGCAAGACGTTTGCTGAAATTGAAGCAGACTACGCCGACAAAATGTACGGTCACCTAAAAACCGACACGGCAGACGCCGTGGTGGCGATGCTTGAGCCTGTACAGGCGCGTTATAAGCAGTTCCGTGAAGATCGTGACTATCTTGATCAGGTTATGAAAGCGGGTGCTGAAAAAGCCTCCGTACGTGCAGCCGTGACACTGAAGAAAGTGTACGAAGCTGTGGGTTTTGTGACCCGTCCATAGTCTTCGCCAACATCGATAAAAAGCAGCCTAACCGCTGCTTTTTTTGTCTCCAAATCCTCCCAATCTCAATCTGTTTGCGACGCACTTAACGATTTCGGTTTGTGTTGAAGCTTGAATCAGTATCCTATTTCAAAAAGAAACGCCCTCTCTCTATTAGAAGAACTGCGGCTTTCATCACTTAAATGAAATCTCAGGCTGTTAAATCATTTGTTGTGTTTATGACTTCACACGCAAAAAAGGACAGCAAATGAAGACTTCAACATGGAGCTCTCTGGCTCTAGCTTTAAGTGTCGCTCTGCCCGCCAGCGCCGATGTATTGATCACGGAATATGTCGAAGGCTCGTCAAACAACAAGGCGATCGAAATTTCCAACCTCGGTACGTCCAGTGTTGCGCTGGATAATTGGGTGTTGAAATTGGCGTTCAACAGTAACCAGACGTTCTCATCCACCATCGCCCTTTCTGGCTCATTGGCCGCAGGGGAGAGTGTTGTGGTGGGGAACAGCAACGCGTCTGCTGATGTCACCGACGTCAGTCAAATCACTTCTGGTTCGTTAAGCTTTAATGGCAATGACGTGGTGGCATTGGTTGATGATAACGACAATGTCGTCGACAGCTTAGGTGAGCTTGCCTTGGGATCGACGTATGCCGCCAACACAACGTTGCGTCGCAAAGAAGGCAGTACTGGCCGTACTGATGTCACCGTCGCGTTTGACCCCGCAGTGGAGTGGCAAAGCTTCGCTCAAGATACGTTTGATGGCCTTGGTTGTAGTGGCCTTGAGGCATGTGATGGCGGCGGGGGGGGTGGCAATACCTTTACATGTGTCGATGAAACCTTAACACCAACCTATGCCGTGCAGGGTAGCGGGGCGCGCAGTCCACTTGTCCCAGATGGCAGTTTTGAGAGTA
The DNA here is from genome assembly GCF_041439165.1 of Enterovibrio sp. FF113. Classification (NCBI taxonomy): domain Bacteria; kingdom Pseudomonadati; phylum Pseudomonadota; class Gammaproteobacteria; order Vibrionales; family Vibrionaceae; genus Enterovibrio; species Enterovibrio sp. FF113. The sequence continues at coordinate 188,791 of NZ_JBGONO010000004.1, forward strand.
CGGACGACTACTTTGTTTCCGGTGTGGTCACAGCAGTGACGACAGGGTTGTACAAAGGCTTTTGGCTGCAAGATGCCAACGGCGACAATGACGCTGCTACCTCTGATGGTCTCTTTGTTTTCACGAGCCAAGCACCGACTGATGTGGAACCCGGCATGCAAGTCTGTGCTGGTGGTAAGGTCAAAGAATTCTTCAGCTTTACCGAGTTGGATGCATCCGGCAACAACTGGGAAGTGATCGATACTGTCGGTGAATTGGCTGCCACGGATCTGGTGGTAGATGAAGGTGAAACTTTAGATGACGCACTGGAACGCCACGAAGGCATGAAAGTCCGTCTGACACAGACCAGCGATATGGTTGTCACGCGTAACTTTGGTTTCGATTTTGACGCGTTCCGTAACAATATGGTGCTGTCACATGATGAGCCACTGTTCAAGCCGACTCAGCTTCACATTGCAGGCTCGCAGGAGGCGGCGGATTTAGTTGCAGAAAATGATGCCAACCAACTGTTTATTGAGTCTGATCTGAAAGCGCCAGATGGTGTAGTGCCGTATTTCCCTGACCTGGATGCTGAGCAAGGTTACATCCGTATCGGTGATACCGTGACCAACCTTGAAGGCGTGATTGGTTATAGCTTTAGTGACTATCGTCTCGTGACAACCAACACGATTACTGCGGGTGATTTTGTGCGCGAGCAAGATCGCACCGCCGCGCCGCAATCCTTCGACGACACCAATTTGAAGGTTGCTAGCTTTAACGTGTTGAACTACTTCACCAGTGCCAGCGCTATTGGTGGTGACTTGAATGTCACCTGTGACGATCAGGCGGATGCGGATGCATCTCGCGGCTGTAACCGAGGTACCAAAGACGCGGCAGAGTTTGCGTTGCAACAGGCGAAAATCGTTAATGCATTGCAGGCAATGAATGCAGATATCGTTGGCTTGATGGAAATCGAGAACAATGGCTTTGCTGATTCTGGCGCATTGGCGAACTTGGTGACCGAGCTAAACAGTCGTTTTGCTGATGAAACGGATCATTACACCTATGTGACACCAGCAACCAATGATCTGACCGAAGGGGCGTTCCTAGGTGGTGACGCGATACAAGTGGCGTTGATTTATCGTCCTGAGAAAGTCACACCAGCTTCCGACGCCGTGGTCGTGCGTATGCCTGAGCAGCACATCAGTGGTGCTAACCCTGATGGTGAGGAGCGTCAATTAGATAAGTTCCAACGTGATAGCTTACTGCAAACCTTCAGTGTGGTTGAGGGTGAAAATCTATCCGTTGCCGTGAGCCACTTTAAATCGAAAGGCTCTGGCTGCTATGAAGATTGGGTTGCGGGCGAATTCAATGATGACCCCGCCGATCTGCAAGGGCGCTGTAACGAATTCCGTGTGTCAGCAGCAGAAACACTCGGGAACGCGTTAATCGATGTGCAAGGCGATATCATTGCGCTTGGCGACTTCAATGCCTACGGACAAGAAGATCCCATGCGTGTAATGACCGATTATGACGCTGCCAATGCATCGCGCAAAATTGTCACGGCGGCTGGCACCTCGATTGCGGGTGTTACGCTGGATGAAATGGCGCGGGAAGTGGGTGATGGCTTCGGCTATGTCAATCTGGCGACTTACGCTTTAGGTGATGATGCTTTCTCTTATACCTTTGACGGCGAGCTAGGTAGTTTGGATCACGCTGTCGGTAATACGAGCGTGGTTGAAAAGCTTACTGGCGTGGAAGATTGGCATATCAACTCGGTAGAAAGCACCTTGTTTGAATATTCTGGCCGCTTTACCGGTGATTTGGTTAAATCGGATAATCCGTATTCATCCTCTGATCACGATCCTGTGATTGTCAGTTTGAATTACGTCGAGGCGCCACAGAAATTCACGTTGAGATTCAAAAACAAAAGCTTCTTCTGGGTACAACCCACCATTAACGGTGACGTTAACCCAAATCGTCCTTGGCTGCGTTGGAAGAGCAATCGTAAGTACAATCAAAACAGCGAATTTGTTACCAATGAAGGTATTGGCTACGGAGATTCGGTATCACTCGGCATTCGTCTTTGGGGCTTTATTGATATCCCATGTGGACAGGTCACACTCGATGAGAAAACAACCGCTGTTTTCCGTCGCTTTACCTGCAACATCAAATAATGAGGTTTTAATCTAAAAATAGGCTCCTGCGGGAGCCTATTTTTTACCCTTCTTTTAATGGGTTGCCCGCTGATTCTTTACTACGCTTATAAGTGTCTCACTTGAGCGGCGAACATCTCTTTATTGAGCGGTGCTTAACTGCGTATCTCCTTGAGCTGAATCGGTAGCGTGCATGTCAATCATTGAATCACTGTCATTATTTTTCCTGCCTTCGGTCACTTATCAGCCATTGCCCCATAGTTTTACTGGCCCATGGGTGTTGCTGCTTGCGTCAGTCGCTACGTTTATCACGGCGACACTCGCCTTTTTGCATCGCCCGTTGCAGACAAAACGTGTGGCGCTTATCCGGTTTTCTCCTATCTTAGTCAATGCTCTGACATTAACGGTCGGTATGGCTTTATTGCCCATCGCCACTGTGTTGTCTGTGTCATCATTTCAAGATCAAGGTTTCCTCCCCCTCTTGTTTGTTTTGCCATTGGCCTTGACGTTTTTTTTGAACGTAACGGCGCTTCGAATGATCGCTTTTACGTTCAATCCGCCGCTCAAAATATTCATCGCAGCAGGATTAATGACACTGTCCTTGATTGTGCAAAACATACTGGTTTATGCCGGTATTAATGGCGTCGCGATCGCACATTTTGACCTGGCGGTGTTCACCATGGCACTAGGAGTAGGGGCACTATTAATCGCATTTGCTCTTTGGTTTCGTTTTTCTAAACAAAAAAATATGCTTTGGGAGCGTGATATTTCCGGAGCCCTAGCGAGTGGGCTTTGCGTCACGATAGCGCTACTCGTGAGTGCGATTTTATCGTGTGAAGCCATTTTGTTATCTGCGCAACCTAACCGTATTGATGCACTTCCTTTTGCGGTGCGCGATGTGCTGATGATTTTGATCTTTAGCTTCACCTTCGTTGTGATGTTCAGCCAACTCGCCAATACGTTGTTTGATGTTAAAGCCAAAGCTAATCGCTTAGGTGAAAGCGAGAAAAAGCTTGATGCGATTTTACATACCGCGACTGAGGCGATTATTTCGCTTGATGGCAAAGGCACCATCACGTTTTTCAACCAGGCTGCAGAAAATGTATTTGGTTGGCATGCCTCTGATGCAACGGGGAAAAACATCCGTATTTTGGTCACTGACGAACATCAGCATCGTCATGATATGTACATTCATAATTTTTTGGAAAATAGAGAGTCAGGCGTAGTAGGCAGTGTTCGCGAAGTGATGGCCAAGCACAAAGACGGTTCCGTATTCCCTGTTAGGTTAGCGATTGGCTATCACCAAGATGCAGCAGGGCATCATGAATTTGTAGGCGTTCTTTCTGATATTTCCGAACAGCGACACCTCGCATGGGCTTTAAGAGAAAACGCGAAACAGTATCGCTCGTTAGTGGCTAATTTACCGTGCATGGCTTTTCGTGAAATGACGGGTGCAACGCGTCATATGGTTTATATCAGTGATGCAGCAAAATCGATTACGGGTTACAGCGCATCTATTCTGACGGGTGAAAACGGGGTCTCTCATTTTATTGATCGTATTCATCAAGAAGACACCGCTAATTATCGCAAAGCACGTGAATTAGCGGCGAGACGAAACGGTAAATATGACTGTGAATATCGCTTTATAAGCCGCGATGAAGAAGAAAAATGGTTCTGGGAGATTGGGCACAGCTATCGTGCCGAAGACGGCAGCACCTGGATTGATGGCGTCATTATCGACATCACCGACAAGCGCGAAGCCGAAGAAGAGTTTGAAGAGAAAATACGCTTAGCTGAAAAAGCGTCACAGTCGAAGGCCTCTTTCTTAGCCAACATGAGTTACGAGTTTCGCTCGCCGATGAATTCCATATTGGGGCTGACAGAAGTCTTGATTGATGAAGAAAACAACCCCGTTCATCGTCATCATTTGGAGGTCATCAGAGAGTCGGGTAACAGCTTGTTAAAACTAATCAATGACATTCTGGACACGTCCAAACTCGAAAGTCAGTCGCTGCCGCTCGATATTGGCGACTTCTCCTTAGTGCAACTTTGCCGCCAAATCGAGTTTATTGCTCGCGAGACCGTGCAGGCACGAGATCTGCACGTTACCTTGGATTACAGCGATCATTTATGGGAGCACTACGTGGGCGATTCACGCCGAATCAAACAACTGCTTCAAAACATGATGCGAAGTGCATTGACGAAAACTGACAAAGGTAATGTTGCCTTGCATGTATTGCCGACGGACAACATGGTTCGTTTTGCGGTGGCAAGTTACTCGTTAGAAAATGCCCATTCACTGTCTAAGAACAACGAAAAGTCCAGTCAAACCTTGTCCGCAACCCTTGTCACTCAGCTTATCGAGCTTATGAATGGCAAGCTTTGGTTTGACGGAGAATCTATTCATGGTTCGGTGATTTATGCTGATTTACCCATTATTCCTACTCAAAGCAATGCGGGGCTCAACAGTGAACCTATCCGCTATGCCTTACCGCCGCTGGAAGTCTTGGTGATAGATGATGTTCAGCGCAACCAGCAGGAGTTGCGCGATATGTTATTGCGCCAAGGGGTGAAAGTGCTGACCTATACGGATATCGATTCCGCTCAAGATGTGATCAAGACTCAGCCAGTGGATGTGGTTTTGTTTGATGCTTATCTTGATGAGCAGCATTACCCAACACCGAAGATCTTGCGGGAGTGGTCAAAACAAAGCGGTATAGAGTCGTTAAACGTGATAGCAATGAAGCTTGTGGTTGATCCAACTACCGACGCTGATTGGGAAGAAAAAGGGTTTGATGCTGTGATTGAAAAGCCCTTTCGTAGCGATGCCATATTTGAGGTATTGAAAAACTGCTGCGGCAGTGATGAAAACGACAACAATGTAGCAATCTTGAATAGGGTTGAGCAGGAAAAAGAGAAAGACTACTTCAATGATTCATGGGCATTCCGTCATTGGCCGACATCGGAAATATTACTCAGTGTAGTGGGCGAATATCGCGCCAATTATGCCAATCTTCCGCAGCGTATAGAGCAACTTCTCCATGAGCAACCTGAGGTGTTAGAGCGATTGCTAGCAGAAGCGATAGACGGCGCTCACCACATAGGCTTCCAGCGTGTTGAGCAAGAGTTGACGCGTTTGCTCGCTTACATTGAAGGCGGAGACATGGGGAAAGCGGAATCAAACGTGCAAGCATTAGAAGCATGCTTCGTGGCGACGTTTGAAAGAGCGTTGGCTTACCTTGGCGTGCGTGCTGAAGAGCTAGATAAAGATCTGGAATTGGTGAAGCTGACGCCTGATGCATTCGCCCGTAAAGCGGAATTGTTCATTAGCCGATTATCAGAAGGTCAGTTTGATGATGGCTTGTACAAAGAATTGGTGCCCGCATTGGCGGCGTTTGTTGCTCCGTCACTGCTCGCGCAGTTTGTTGGGGCGATTGAAAATTTTGAACTGGATGAGGCGTACGATTTGATCTTAACCATGATGAATGAAATGCCGACATCGCAGCACAGTGGAGTACAAAGTTATGGCGTATAAAATCCTGGTTGTTGATGACGAACCCAGCAATCTGCATGTGATGCGTACCATCTTGCAAGAGCAGTACACCTTGATTTTCGCCAAGAGCGGCGAGCGCGCGATTGAACTGACGATGCAGCAACGACCTGATTTGATCTTACTTGATATTATGATGCCGGGAATGAATGGCTACGAGGTGTGTCGGCAGCTAAAAAGTGAACGAGGTGTCAGTCATATTCCTATCGTGATTGTCTCGGCGCTCGACGAATATCAAAGCGAAGTCGAAGGGCTAAAAAGCGGTGCAGCGGATTTTCTCATTAAGCCTGTTTCACCAGAGTTAGTGAAGAGTCGTGTTGCCAACTTGCTGGGGGAATCTCGCGCTAATACCATGCGTGAAAATTACCAACTGGTCATGAATCAAATCGCGGCGGTGGCTGCGCTTCACAACAACGACGTCGAAATTGCAGCGCCTCGTATCGCCGAACTCAGCGAGTGGTTAGCGATGCAATATGGTTTGACCAAATCGAAAGCGGAAGATATTTCTTTGGCCTACCCACTTTGTTCGATTGGCGAGCTTTGGGATGATGGCGGCAATAATACATCGGCAGACAGTCGAAGCATGTTGCTCCTATCTGAAGCAACCAAAGGCTTTGCCTGTGTCTCAGTGACTTTGCTGACGTACAAAAACACCCGTTGGGATGGGTCGGGTTTTCCGGAAATTGAAGGAGAGAAAATTCCAGAGGAGTGTCGTGTTGTGTGTGTGGCAGAGCGGTTGGACAGTGAGGTGGAGCGTCGACAGGGCAGCGTTGAAGATCGGGTCGTTGGCGCGATTCAGGCTATCTCTCAAGAAGCCGGCACTTTGATTGATCCTCGCCTTGTCCATATTCTAGACACCAATAGCGGCGAATTATCAAAGTTATACCAAGGTTGGCTCGCTATGCCTTGGCCAACGCCAATTCTGCCTATCAGTGAGTTCTGATGCAGCCATCTAATGCAGCGCGCAGATTGCTGTGGTAGCATTTGCGCCCAGTCTCGCTGACGTAGTGCGAGAAGGATGTGGCGGAATCGACTGTGCTGTTAATTATTGATAATTACGACTCTTTTACTTACAACCTCTATCAGTACTTTTGCCAGTTAGGTGCAAAGGTTGAAGTGCACCGCAACGATGCCATCACCCTTGCCGATATCGATGCCATGGCGCCGACTCACCTCGTGATTTCCCCAGGACCTTGCACGCCGGATGATGCCGGTATATCCCTTGAAGCCATCGCACACTATGCAGGAAAGCTGCCTATTCTTGGTGTTTGCCTTGGGCATCAAGCCATGGCGCAGGCATTTGGCGCTCAGGTGGTGCGCGCGAGGCAAGTCATGCATGGAAAAACCAGTCCAGTGACACATCGAGGCATCGGAGTGTTTGAAGGGTTGAATCACCCCCTGACCGTCACGCGCTACCATTCATTAGTGGTAGATGCGGATTCTCTGCCCGATTGTTTTGATGTCACGGCATGGACAGAACGCGATGGTGTGTTTGATGAGATTATGGGGATTCGCCATCGCACCCTTGCACTTGAAGGGGTTCAATTTCATCCGGAAAGCATTTTGACCGAGCAAGGTCATCAACTTCTCGCTAACTTCCTTTCTTCTTCTGTCATGTCTTAGCCGTTGCTTCTGAGTTTGGGCGATAACCTTCCCTCTGTGATGCTTTGAGTTCTGACGCTGACGAGCAAAACGATCTGTATCACTAAATTTACATTTAAATCACGCGGTTTTCTCACCGTTCACAGTGAAACCTTATTCATCTTCAATCTTTCATCTTCGCTTTGTTTCCCACTAGGAAAGACACTCTTACCTCTTGCTCTATTAATCATTTTGCCGAAATTGCGCATAACTATGGCACTGTGATGAATTTACCCATCTTTACAGCCTAAGGGTTTGATATTTTCTGCTATTGATGTGGTTAACGAAATGTAAATACTATGCTTAAAGCAGAATCGACAGAAGGATATGAGCGATGACAGCCGGACATAAAGTAGAACGTAAATTGTTCGATGAAGTAATGGTGCCCTGTTATGCACCAATGACAATGATTCCAGATAGAGGCCAAGGCTCGCGCATCTGGGATCAAGACGATCGTGAATATATCGACTTTGCTGGCGGGATTGCGGTGAGCTGTCTTGGTCACTGCCACCCAGTGATGGTGAATGCGCTAAAAGAACAGGCCGACAAGCTGTGGCACCTGAGCAATGTGATGACCAACGCTCCCGCGCTGCGTTTGGCGAAAAAACTGACGGAAGTGAGCTTTGCCGAACGTGTGTTTTTTGCCAATTCCGGCGCAGAAGCCAATGAAGCCGCACTGAAGCTGGCCCGTCGCTGGGCAGTGGAAGAACATGGTCCAGAGAAAAGCGAGATCATCGCGTTTGCTCAAGGTTTCCATGGGCGTACTTTCTTTACGGTGACCGTTGGTGGGCAAGCCGCTTACTCTGATGGCTTTGGCCCGAAACCGGGCAATGTCACCCATCTGCCATATAACGATCTTGAAGCATTGGCTGCGGCCATGTCTGACAAAACGTGCGCCATTATGATGGAGCCTTTGCAAGGTGAGGGCGGTATTGTCACGGCAGATTCAGCCTTCTTGCAAGGTGTACGTGAGCTTTGTGATAAGCACCATGCATTGCTGATTTTCGATGAAGTGCAAACTGGCAATGGCCGTACGGGTACCTTCTATGCCTATGAGCAAACGGGGGTGACACCGGACATCCTCAGCACAGCAAAATCACTGGGCGGTGGCTTCCCTATTGGGGCCATGCTGACCACAAAAGCTCTGGCAGCGCACATGAAAGTCGGTACGCACGGTTCAACGTACGGCGGTAATCCACTGGCGTGTGCAGTAGCAGAAGCGGTCGTGGAAGAAGTGAGTAAGCCTGAAGTACTTGCTGGTGTGAAAGAGCGCGAAGGTTGGTTTCGTGACGGTCTTGAAGCGCTGAATGCCAAATACAATATGTTCAGTGAGATCCGTGGTAAGGGCTTGCTGATTGGCGCAGCTCTTAACGACAAATGGAACGGCCGAGCGCGAGACGTATTGCTGGCTGCAGGTGATGAAGGCTTGCTGCTGCTGGTAGCCGGTGCCAACGTGGTTCGCATGACGCCATCACTGGTTATTACCAAAGAAGAAGTAGAAGAAGGTTTAGCGCGTCTGGATCGTGCGCTGGCGAAACTGGCGGCGGCTTAATTGCCGTCCTGTTTTGACCATCCATTGCAGCAGGAGGAAGTAAGATGTTGGTAATTCGTCCCATAAAGAAAACTGATTTTGATGCGCTGATGCTGTGCGCCGTAGAGTCGGGTCACGGATTCACGTCGCTGCCGGTCAATGATGAATTGATCCAAGGCCGTATCGACCACTCGGTAGACAGTTTTGGCCGCGATGCCCAAGCGCCAGGCACCGAAGGTTACCTCATGGTTGCTGAGGACACTGAAACGGGAGAGATCGCAGGTACGACGGGTATTGAAGCAGCGATTGGGATGGACAATCCGTTTTACAGCTACCACATCAGCAAGGTGGTGCATCACTCACGCCGGTTAAATGTCCACAACGTGGTAGAAGTGCTGACCTTTGGCAATAACTACACGGGCGCGACAGAAATATGCACCCTGTTTTTACGCCCAGAGTTTCGTGGTGGTCTCAATGGTAAGTTGCTGTCGAAATGCCGCTTCTTGATGCTGGCGCAGTTCCCCGAAAAGTTCTCAGACGTGATTTTCGCTGAAATGCGCGGCGTGTCTGATGAAGAAGGTAACTCACCGTTTTGGAAGTGGCTGAAAGAGCATTTCTTTTCGATTGATTTTACGCTGGCGGATTATTTAACTGGCATTGGACAGAAAGGCTTTATCGCGGATTTGATGCCCAAGTTGCCGATTTACGTCAACCTGTTGAGTGATGAAGCCCGTGCAGTGATTGGTGAGGTGCATGAAAAAACCCGTCCAGCGCTGCGTTTGCTTGAAAAGGAAGGCTTCACGCGTCGTGGCTACGTCGATATTTTTGATGCGGGGCCTACAGTGGAGTGTCTACGTCAGAACATTGATTCTATTCGCCGCTCGTTCACTGCAAGGGTGAAGATTGCGGAGCACAGCAGTGCGCAGGATTACCTGATTTGTAACAGTGACTTTCAAAATTTTCGCGCCACGTCCGCCAAGATTGGTGTGGACGAAGAGCGCAATGAAGCGTTGATCAGCCAAGAAGTCGCCGATGCGTTGAGTGTCAAAAATGGTGATAACGTGCGACTCGTGTCGGTGTAGGAGTAGATGATGACACAATGGATTGATAACCAGCCCATCGCGGGTGATGGCGATATGTTTGATTCACTGAATCCGTTTAACAGTGAGTCAATATGGCAGGGACGAGCAGCCACATCTCCACAAGTGGAAGCCGCTGTGAGTTCGGCGAGAGACGCGTTTGCCACATGGAAGCACACCGCTTTCGCAGAACGTCAGGCACTGGTCGAACGTTTTGCCGAGAAGCTAAAAGAAAACAGCGAACACATGGCACAAGTGATTGCCGAAGAAACCGGTAAGCCACTGTGGGAAACCCGCACTGAAGCTGCTGCCATGGTCGGGAAAATTGCCCTTTCACTGCGTGCTTATCAAGAACGAACGGGTGAGCGCAGCAAAGATGTTGCTGGCACACAGGCGGTGCTACGCCATCGCCCTCTAGGGGTAATGGCGATATTTGGGCCTTACAATTTCCCCGGACATTTGCCGAACGGTCATATTGTTCCCGCGTTGTTGGCGGGGAATACCGTGGTATTTAAACCTTCGGATTTAACGCCAAAAACAGCAGAAGAAACCATTAAGCTTTGGATTGAGGCGGGACTGCCGAAAGGCGTGATCAATATGGTCCAAGGAGGGCGTGAAACGGGCGAGGCGCTGGCACAATCTAAAGGCATCGATGGTCTGTTGTTCACAGGTAGCGCTAACACAGGTCATATTCTGCATCGTCAATTTGCGGGAGAGCCGGGCAAAATGTTGGCGTTGGAAATGGGCGGAAATAACCCGATGGTGATTTCCGATCAATACGGCGATCTTGATGCCACCGTGTATACCATCATTCAATCCGCATTTATCAGTGCAGGGCAGCGTTGCACCTGTGCTCGTCGTCTTTATGTACCGAAAGGCGATCGCGGTGATGCATTGCTTTCGCGTTTGGTTGAGATGGCCAAAAACATCAAAGTGGGTGGTCAATTTGATCAACCTGCCTCGTTCATGGGGTCACAAATCTCTGTGCGCGCAGCAGAAGGCATTCTTGCTGCTCAGGGCAATCTCGAATCACTGGGTGGGCAGCCGCTTCTAAAAGCCCAGTTGCTGCATGATGCCGTCGTCACTCCGGGCATTATTGAAGTGAGCCAAGTGGCTCAATTGCCTGATGAAGAATATTTCGGGCCACTACTTCAAGTGGTGCGTTATGACTCTCTTGAAGACGCAGTCACGCTGGCCAATGATACCCGCTACGGTTTGTCGGCAGGGTTAATTTCAACCGATGACGCAGAATGGGCGTATTTTCTTGACCATATTCGCGCAGGTATCGTTAATCGCAATCGCCAGCTAACGGGCGCGAGTGGTGATGCACCTTTCGGCGGGCCGGGAGCATCAGGCAATTTACGACCAAGTGCTTACTATGCCGCTGACTATTGCGCTTATCCTATGGCGTCAATGGAAGGTGAGGATGTGTCCTTGCCTGATCAACTCAGCCCTGGGCTGTCGTTGTAACAAAAGATAAGTAACTACCGAACACTCAATGTAGGAGGATGTGATGGAGCGCGTTCAGGCTTTATTTGATGAGCTTTGGAAAGACTATATCGATAGGTTATGCCCGTCGGCAGCAAAAGTGCATGCGTTATTAGAAGAGGGCAGTCCGCTTCTCAATGACCACATCGCGTTGCGCACTTTTGCGTTACCCAAGGTGGGGCTAGATCGTTTGGCTGCGCCGTTTATCGCCATCGGTTATACCCCTAAAGGGGAGTACCATTTCAAAGCGAAAAAACTGTACGCGCGGCATTATGAGCATCCTAACCCTGATGCACCCAAAGTGTTTATCAGTGAGTTGCTGGTGGGACAGTGTTCCACGGAACTGCAGCAGGCTGTTCGTGCCTTGGTTGATCAGGTAGATGACACAGCACTTAATGATCCCGCGTTCTTGTATGGTGGTCGTTTGTGGGGCATTGACACGGAAACTTATCATCAGTTAGCGGCGGAAAGTGAATATGCAGGTTGGCTGTCTGCTCATGGCTTTGGTGCCAATCATTTCACGGTGAGTGTGAATCAATTGAGTACGCTCCATGACGTGTTGGATGTGAACCAATTGCTGCGAGAGTCAGGTTTTGCGATTAATGAATCTGGCGGTGAGGTGAAAGGGGGTCCGCAAGTGCGCTTGGAGCAATCGGCAACCATGGCGGACAAAGTGACGGTGCGCTTTAGTGATGAAGAACTGATGATCCCGGGTGGGTTTTATGAGTTTGCCAAACGTTACCCGTTACCGAACGGAAGCCTGTATCAAGGGTTTGTTGAGGCCTCGGCAGATAAAATCTTTGAAAGTACCGATAAGTAGGGACCGTTAGTGGCTCATGCAGTCGCTACTCCTGTAGCGATTGCCCATCGCGTGTACCGTTCGCCGATCTAATTGCGCTCTGATACCAAGTTTGATGGCCACTCTTCGTGAGAGGTCGGTGTTGATTTGCGTCCGTCATCACCGAGCATGCGCTGTAGCTGATAGTGAGACATACCAGCAAAGCCAGTCAATTCGATGCTGACCTGACCCCAAGGGACGACGGCAGGTGTCGTATTTATGCGGCTAAACGCTTGATGTTCCAAGTCCATATCGATGCTCCATCATCGCAAAAAAACGTTGCACGTAAATGTATACATGCTTTGCATTGAAAGGTAGCACTGGGAAAGGGGTTTTGTGGATTTTTTGACGTGATAGTGATCATGCTTAAACAAAAAAGCCACCATAATGGTGGCTTTCATTTCAAAGCAATAATGCTTAGCGAGTACCGTATACCACGATAGTTTTACCGTGTGCAGAAATTAGATTCTGCTCTTCCAGCATCTTCAGAATACGACCAACGGTTTCACGTGAGCAACCTACGATTTGACCGATTTCCTGACGGGTGATCTTGATTTGCATACCGTCTGGGTGAGTCATAGCATCTGGTTGTTTCGCCAGATTAAGCAGTGTTTGCGCGATACGACCAGTCACATCTAGGAATGCTAAATCACCAACTTTTTGGCTAGTGATTTGCAAACGACGAGCCATCTGAGAAGAAAGGCGCATCAGAATGTCTGGATTCACTTGAATCAGCTGACGGAATTTTTTGAATGAGATTTCAGCGACTTCGCATGGAGATTTAGCGCGAACCCAAGCTGTACGCTCCTGATCTTCCTCAAATAAGCCCAGTTCGCCAATGAAGTCGCCCTGGTTGAGGTAAGAAAGGATCATCTCTTTGCCTTCTTCATCCTTGATCAGTACAGCCACAGAGCCTTTCACGATGTAATAAAGCGTTTCAGCTTTCTCACCAGCATGAATCAGCGTACTTTTTGATGGGTACTTATGAATGTGGCAGTGTGAAAGGAACCACTCTAGTGTTGGGTCTGTTTGAGGTTTTCCTGGAACCATATCTCTCATTTCCTCTGCAGTTGTTGCCTGATGAGTCTTCCTTAGCCCACCGTCCTGCGGCACAAGTCCGTGGGATAGCATAAAGTGTCAACCGTCAGGCTACAAGCTCTCTGTTTGAGTCATTGAGTTTATCCTTTTTCCAGCACGATTTCTTGATTTTGATATGGACTTCCCCCCCTATTAAAGGCTAAAAACGTGGACAAGATCACGACACTGAAAGTAAACAGGAGAAATAGATGCGAGCAAGCGTCAAGTGGTGCGGAAAAGAGACGTTTTTAGGGCAGTCGAATTCAGGTCATAGCATCGTGATGGATGGGAATGGCGGAGAAAAAGCCCCGAGTCCAATGGAAATGGTGCTGATGGGGGCCGGTGGATGCAGCTCTGTCGACGTTGTTGCAGCGCTTAAAGCGGCTAATCAAGCAGTGTCATATTGTGAAGCCGAACTGACGGCAGAGCGCCGAGAGCAAGCACCGCGCTTGTTTACCCAGATCAATATTCACTTTGTGGTCACAGGTACCGCATTGGATGAAGCATTGGTGGCTTCTGCGGTCAAAGACAGCCTAGAGAAATACTGCTCGGTGTGTTTGATGTTGGGTGCCAGTATTGAAATGACCCACTCTTACGAGGTTCGTGAGGCGGCTTAATGGCGTGTTTGCGGTTTTGTTGGAAGTGACCATAAAACAAAGGAGGGCATGCCCTCCTTTTTTGCTATTGGCTGTTTATCAATGGATTGCCAAGATCTTCATACAGAAAAGGGAGGCTCTCGTGGGCTTAGCTTATCTTGCCCGTTTCGATTAACTGCTGAATAAGCGGTTGGATGATCAACTCCATGGCGAAGCTCATTTTGCCCCCAGGCACAACCAAGGTGTCATGCCGTGACATGAAAGAGCCTTGGATCACGGCCAGAAAATAAGGGAAATCCACTTTCTTGATGCCGCGAAAACGTATCACGACAAAGCTTTCATCAAGACTTGGAATGCCTTTAGCGTTAAGCGGGTTAGAGGTATCAACGGTCGGTACGCGCTGGAAGTTAATGTGTGTGCGACTAAACTGCGGCGTGATGTAGTTAAGATAATCGTCCATTGAGCGCACGATGGAGTCCGTCACGGCTTCTCGTGAGTGGCCGCGGTCGCGCGTGTCGCGAACAAATTTCTGAATCCACTCCAGGTTCACAATTGGCACCATGCCAATGAGCAAATCAACATGCTGAGCCACGTTAATTTCGCCGTCGGCAATACCGCCGTGAAGCCCTTCATAGAACATTAAGTCGTTATTCTCTGGCAAATCTTGCCATGCCGTAAACGTACCTGGCATTTGGTTATACGGCACTGCTTCATCAAACGTATGCAAGTAACGGCGGAATTGTCCCGTACCGTGTTTGCCATATTCATCGAAAAAGGATTCTAGTCTTGGGAAATCATTGGCTTGAGGGCCAAAATAGCTGATGTGACGACCCTGCTCTCTGGCCTTGCGAATTTCAACGTCCATTTCAGGACGCGTAAAACGGTGAAAACTGTCGCCTTCAACCCAGGCCGCGCGGATGTCCATCATATTGAATATCTTCCGAAATGCGTCGGAAGTGGTGGTGGTTCCTGCCCCAGATGAACCGGTGACTGCAATAATCGGGTGTTTTGCAGACATGACAAACCCTGTCAATTTTTAAAATGATGTCAAACAATTAACAGGGTGTAGCGTATTGGTCAAGCAGACGTTAAGCGCTGAGTGATCGCGCGTGCTTGATATCGACCGTTTCGTGTAACTCAGAATAGACCACCATGGCTTCTTTGTTCTTGAGCAGGACATAGACTTGTTCGACTTTTTCATCGAAGCTTGCTTCTTGCTCGCCATAGTCTGTGCCCTCGCGCAGCACAAAGTGCTCAACCAAGTTTTTCAGGGTCTCTTCTGGGATTTCTTGCCAAGGGATGATCATCGCGATACCTACAACATAAAACGGTGGCGGAAAGTGGCACTAAACACGATATCGGTGCTGTTATCGTGGTTAAACATGTTTTCTAGTGCCAACAATTCTATCGCACTGGTATCAAAAAGGTAGCGATAACCTAGCGCGAACTCATGAACGGGTGATGTGAGCTCTCCCAACTCCTTACTGTCAGTTTTAGCTTGTGAGATAAGGTATTCACCAATGAAGTCATGGTTTTCTCGCCATCGATACTGGTAGCTAATTCCTCCATTCATTCCGACGGACTTTACCGGAGCGAAATGTTGCTGTTTGTTGGGTCGATGCACCATCGCAATAGTCGCTGTTACGTGATGATTTTCTTGTTGGTAGGCGTAATTGACCTGCAAAGACTGTTCAAAAGACGTGTTGGTAAAAATGCCGTGGCTGACGCGATTGAAAAACAAGGTGACGCCTAGGCTAATGGCATGGTGCGTTGTGCGATAGAGGGTCTGTTCACCATAGAGGTTAATGGCGCTTAGCAATGGGTCGCCGACAAAATCTTCCATTGGATCGTTGTTGTCGCTGGGATAGTCGATATAAAAGCGGTTTTCATTGACCTCGGTGCGCCCATTTTGATCAATGCCAAAAACGCTGTGAAACTTTTCCGTCAGCCCATCTAGACGATTATTGGCAGCATAACGGTATTGATACCAAACACCGAACTTTGTCTCTTCACTGAGTGCATGCATGAAACCGAGCATGAATTGATTGTGGTAATAATCGAATTGATATTCTGGGGTATTCGCCCACACGCTTGCCATCGTTGCAGAGGCAAATACCTCCGTTTCATCCGCTTGCAAAAGCGTGGGGTCTTGCATGATGGGCGTTAACCCTGTGATTTGCAGTGGCGCTTGGCTTTGTGAAATGAGTGGCCCAAAGCGCATGGTATCGGCATGGGCACTGGGCACAAAGAAAGATATCGCCAATAGCGAAAAAGCAGTGCGAGATAATGTCATATTTCACCTCTCTCGCCCTGCGTGTTGTGGCTATTCTAAGTGCAGGGCTAACCAGCGTGGTACTTCCTTCTCAAGCCAAAACTCGGGGTGCTTGAGCGTACCTGACACGAAGCCAACATGACCGCCATACTCTGTTAAATGGTAATCAATGTTATCGGGCAGGTGACCGGTTGGTATCACTGCCTGTGTCATAAATGGGTCATCTTTAGCATGGATCACTTTCAGCGGTGTCGCAATGTCTTGTAAGACAGATAACCCACTGCATAGTTTGTAATAATCCTCCGCGCTTTTAAATGCATGGAGTGGTGCCGTGACGGTTTCATCGAACTGATACAGTGTTGAAATCTTTACTTTCTGACCACTTTTCCAATGACCGATTTCGGGGTGACGTTCGAGCTTTTTCGACAGGGTACGATTCATTGAACGCAGCAAGTAAGCCTGATAAACCTTGGAAAACCCGAGCTGGATGCGCGATGAACAAGCCGCTAAATCGAGAGGCGGGCTGATCACACAGCCGGCGTTAATCAACGGGTCATGGTTAAATTCGGCCAGATAGCGCACCAACATATTGCCGCCCAGTGACACGCCCGTTGCAACCCTAGGTACGTCGGGAAAACGGGTACTGATGTATTCCAGAACAAAGCGCGCATCGCTGGTTTCACCTGAATGGTAGCTGCGTGGCTGGCGATTAATCAGACCGCTACAGCCTCGAAAATGCATCATGACACCGAGCCAACCTTGTTGTTTGAAGGCGTTGAGCAGGCCATTGGCGTATGGGCTGTAAAAACACCCCGCTAAACCATGAAACAAGATAACCACAGGTTTGCCTTGGGCTTGTTCTGGTGGCTCTGTCCAGCACAGATCGAGAAAGTCACCGTCAGGGGTATCTATGCGCTGCCAGATCGGTTCAAACAAGGCTTTGCGTCTGACAAAGCGAGGCAACAGTGTTTGCACGTGGGGGTTACGTCCCCATTTCATGGGCTCGAAATTTTCAGTCATCAAGGTCACACTCACATCGCAAATTCGGACAGCGGGGGATTGGCTAGCAATTGTGCCAGCTGCTGGCAGCCGTTTTCCAGCGTTTCTCTATTGGGCGGCGCGCTCACTGCAATCCGCACGCAAGGTGGTGCAGAATACCCCGCTGGCACAAACAGCTCAGAGGATTTGATCTCCAACCCCTGTGCTTTACACGCAGTGAGGAATTCGCTCAATGACCATTCATCGGGGAGTCGTAACCAACCATGAAAACCATTGGGGTGAAAACGCAGATCCGCATTGCCAAGATATTGTTGTAGTAATGCCCAGCGTTGTTCCATTTCAGTACGGATAGTTTCTAAAATTCGGTTAGCGCCTCCATTTTCCAACAAAATCGACGCCATAGCGGTGAGCAAGGGACTGATCATCCAACTGTGATTTTGCAGTGCATTGACAAATTGCGGGTAGAAACGCTCTGGCAGATGCAGAAAACCCAAACGTAACCCTGGTGCCAACGTTTTCGCCATTCCACCTATATAAATCACATCATCTGGCGCCAGATTGACAAAAGGCTGCGGTCGCTCTCGCGGCAGCAATCCGTTCACATCGTCTTCGACAATCACCAATTGCTGAGTTTGACACACGTTAATCAGTGCCTTGCGACGAGATTCGCTCATGATGGCGGTGGTAGGGTTTTGCAGCGTTGGTGTTAAGTACACCATGCGCGGTTGATACTGCTGACAGGCCGCTTGCAGCGAGTCTGGCAACATACCTTCATCATCCATGTCCACAGGCTTGACAGTAAGTTGAAGTTGACGCGCGAGGCTCATTAAGCCGGGATACGTGAATTTGTCAGCGAGAATGGTATCACCAGCACGACAAAGGGTCAGTAAGCAAAGCTGCATGGCGTTTTGTGCGCCCGAGCAGAACAGTAAGCGGTTGGCGTCTGCAATCACAGAGTGTTGCGCTAGCCACTGCGACAGAATCTCACGGTGGCGGACAATGCCAGATGGTGGTTGGTACAGCATCAGATTATTCAATTCATTGGGGTGCGAAGCCAATTGCTGCAAAGCATCGGAAAACAAATCGGCGCGATTAATGGCTGGTGGTACGTTGTAGCCAAAGCTGGTGATCCCCAGACGTTCAGGGCTAGCAAAGGTCCAATGTGGTTTGTCGCTGTCACAGACATAAGTGCCCGCGCCGACTTTGGCTTCGACAATACCGCGTCGCTCGGCTTCGGCATAAGCGCGAGTGACGGTGCCAACTGTCACTCCGAGTGCATCCGCCAGTGCGCGATGCGTGGGAAGCTTTGTTCCCATCATTAATTCATGGCGTTGCACTTTGTCAGTGATCGCATCGGCGATTTGTCGATAAAGAGGTGCGCCCTGTTTATCCAACACAATATTCATGATTGTCATGGTGACAATAAACCTTTTGATTGAAAACTTGATCCCTGTTAGCGTGAATTCTGACCAATAATGGTGACTAATTCAACAAAACTGCATGGATTGTATCGATACAATGTGAGCGGGGAGACAATTCATGATGGAACTTTCATTTCTGGCAACACTGGCGATATTCGCTGCCACCATGACAGGCACACCGGGGCCAAATAATATGATGCTGACCGCCTCGGGGGCAAACTTCGGTTATCGTCGCACTGTTCCGCATCTTGTGGGTATTACGCTAGGTGTTGCCTCTCTCATCGCAGTTGTCGCTGGCGGGTTAGGGGTCGTGTTTGAAATGTTCCCATGGGTTCAGCAGGTGATGAAACTGGTGGCGAGCGCGTATTTGTTGCTTTTGTCATGGCGTATCGCCAATGCAGGTGCACCGAATCAGGCTGATTTGAGTGATAGACGCCCAATGACGTTGCTTGAAGGTGCCGCGTTTCAGTACGTGAACCCAAAAGCGTGGGCGATGGCAGTGAGCGCCGTGGGCACATTCACACTTGCAGGTGGCGATTACTGGTGGTCTGCCATGGTGATTGTACTGATTTTTATGGCGGTTGGTTTTCCGCTAACGTCACTTTGGGCTGGCTTTGGTGTCTGGGTAGGTAAAGTGCTGCCCACTGAAAGAAGCTGGATTGTGTTCAATCGCGTGATGGGTTTGTTAACCGCATCATGCTTGTTCTTCATTTGGGCGTAACGGAAAGCGGCGTTATTCCGTCAGGCCGTGCAGGCCTTTGGTCAAGGTTGGATACAGATAGCGGGCAGCGGGGTCGAGCTGTCCGCAATACATCTCAAGTGCTGAAGGGCCATTTTCTCGCCATGGTTGTTGATTGATGCAGGCGAGTAGCACTTGTTGTTGAAACTTTTCCAGCGTCAATTCGTAGTTCAGCATTTTTTGGTAAGCGCCGCGTGATAGCTGAGGTTTAAGATCACGTCGCATCAAGCGGTAGCGACCGAGTAGTGTTTCAGATTGGGTGATGGATTGACGAAGCGCAGCCAGCGAGGTGTTGGTCAGTGAAAAGCCTGCATCTTCTAGCCATGCCAATAGCAACGCAACATTGACGTTACCTTTGAACTGGTCTTGAAGTTTCAGGCAGGCATGTTTCACTTCCTGCTGACTGTAGTGTTGCAGGCAAAACTGCCACAGCCCATCGGCGGTGGCATTGTTTTTTAGCGGTTTTGGTGTGCCGCGTCCATCTCTTCCAGTTGTTCCTGAAGATCCATCCATTCCAGTTCGACCTCTTCCAGCGACGATTTTGCATCTGCTTGTTTGCGCAGTAACTCTGTCAGCTTATCTTTATTGGTCACTTCATAAATGGAAGTTTCCGCAAGGGCTGATTCTACTTCGGCGATTGTGGCAGAGTAGGTTTCAAGTTTTGTGTCCAGACTGTCAATTTTCTTGCGTATTGGTGCAGTCAAACGTCGGAACTCGGCTTCAAGGCGCTTTTGTTCTTTGCGCGCGGCTTGGGAGTTGGTGCTGACAGGCTTCGCATTTTCCGCTTGTTCCTGACGACGCTCGGCGCGTTGCTGTTCGGTGAGCCATTGGTGGTAGTCATTCAAATCACCGTTAAATTGCGACACTTGATGATCGTGAACCAGATACAAATCATCGGTCGTGGCGCGCAGCAAGTAGCGATCGTGACTGACAATAACCATTGCACCTTCAAATGATTGTAGCGCCAATGTCAGCGCGGAACGCATATCAAGGTCTAAATGGTTCGTTGGTTCATCGAGCAACAGCAGGTTTGGCTTTTGCCACACGATCAATGCCAGCACTAGGCGTGCTTTCTCGCCGCCAGAGAATGGGGCAATGATGTCCAATACCTTTTCGCCGACAAAGCCAAAACTACCGAGATAGTCACGTAATTGTTGTTCGGTTGATTTTGGGGCAAGGCGCATCATGTGTTGCAGCGGCGTTTCGTCGGTACGAAGTGTTTCAAGTTGATGCTGCGCAAAGTAGCCAATTTTCACGCCTTGTGAGTATTGAAGCTCACCTGCTTGTGCTGGCAGATCACCAGACAGAAGTTTGATTAGCGTTGATTTACCTGCACCGTTACGACCCAAGAGGCCGATACGGCTACCTGGCACTAAGTTTAGGTGAATTTTTTCCAAAATCAGCTTGTTAGGATAGCCTGCCGCCACGTCTTTCATCATCAGAATGGGATTTGGCAGGGCGCTCGGCTCGCGAAACTCGAAACTGAAGGGGTTATCGAATTGTGCTGGCAGTACCTTTTCCATGCGCTCCAGTGCTTTGATACGGCTTTGTGCCTGGCGTGCTTTACTGGCTTTGTAACGGAAGCGATCAATGTATGACTGCATGTGCGTCATTTGCTTTTTCTGCTTCTGATACATCGACTGTTGCAACATCAGTTTTTCAGCGCGCATGGTTTCAAACGATGAATAGTTACCGGTGTACTCGTTCAACAAATCGTTTTCGATATGAATGATGCGATTGACCACAGGATCAAGAAAATCGCGGTCATGGGAAATCAATACTAAGGTACCGCGGTAGTTTTGCAGCCATTTCTCTAGCCACATTACGGCGTCTAAATCGAGGTGGTTAGTCGGTTCATCGAGTAGTAAAAGGTCTGAGCGACAAAGCAGTGCCTGAGCAAGGTTAAGACGCATACGCCAACCGCCCGAGAACTGCGTCAAATTCCACTGCATTTGCTCTTGGCTGAAACCCAAGCCGTCCAAGAGCTCTGAAGCACGGGCTCGAATGCTGTAACCACCCACGGCATCAATCTTGTCGTGGATGACCGCAGCTTGGTGGCCATCATCAATCGCTTCAGCGTGACGCAGTGCTGCTTCTAGCGCACGGTATTCACGATCACCGTCAATGACGTATTCAACGGCTTCGCGCGCTAGGGCCGGTGTTTCTTGCGCGACCCATGCCAGTTGCCAACCACTTGGGAAGTTGCAGCTTCCTGCGTCGAGAGATAGTTCGCCTTTTAGCAATGCAAAAAGGGTAGATTTACCGCAGCCATTTTTACCAACCAGACCGACTTTATCGCCAGGGTGAATGGTGGCCGACGCTTGATTAAGTAGCGGTTTTCCGCCGCGAAGAAGCTGAATATCTGAGAGTGTGATCATGACAACTGACGGCCCCAGCCGTATGCTTTGAAGTAGAGAATTCTGGCGCAGTTATACCATAGGCCAGAAGTTTACTTAAGACGTGATCGCGTGAGGCGATGAAAAGATGCCATATTTACCGTATGGTGGAGAGGATACAGAGAGTGCCTCATGATAAGGCGTTTTGTGTCATCATAAAAAGACGATAAAAAATATTGCGTTAGTGCTTTTGCCTGTTAGATGCCGATGCATCACAGTGATATAGGAATTTGCTGCGAAATGGAAACCACAACGACGTCGCTTTTTCGATCAAAAGTGTTGGTCTTATTTGCTCATCCCGATCCGCATGAATCGGTGGCAAATAAGCGCATGGTTGATACTGCTCGTCAGTTCGAGCATGTGACGATTCACGATCTCTATGCCACGTATCCCGACTTTATTATTGACGTTCACCATGAGCGTGAGCTTTTGCTCGCCCATGATGTGATCGTATTTCAACACCCACTGCAAATGTACTCTTGCCCGTCACTGTTAAAAGAATGGATTGATGTGGTGCTTGGCAAAGGCTTTGCACACGGTGGCGGAAATGCGCTGGCTGGCAAGACCTGTCGATTTGTCGTCACGACAGGCGGTGCCGCTGAAGCATTCAGCCAAACCGGTTACAACAAGTACAGCATGGGAGAACTACTTCAGCCGTTTGAACTCACCGCGCTATTGTGTCAAATGCGCTGGGTTGAGCCTTTAGTGTTGCACTGGGCGCGTCGAATAGCCGATGACGATAGAAATGCACACGCAGAGTTATACGCAGATTGGCTGTGTCATCCCGTGTCGGAGGTGGTGTGATGGAGCATAACTTCCTTCTCGATGCACTTATCTTCCTTGTGGCTGCCGTCGTTGCTGTGCCGCTTGCACAACGCCTTGGGATCGGATCTGTGCTTGGTTATCTTATCGCGGGTGTGGTCATTGGCCCTTGGGGACTTGGCCTTATCAGCGATGTGGAAGCCATATTGCACTTCGCCGAATTGGGCGTGGTATTGCTCTTGTTCCTCATTGGTCTTGAATTGAACCCGAAGAAGTTGCTGCAAATGCGCAAGCCGATCTTGGGGTTGGGCGGTAGTCAGGTGATGATTAGCGCCGTGGTTATCGGCTTGGTGGTTGCAATGTTTGGCGCCTCTAACGTGGATGCCTTAATTGTTGGGATGGGGCTTGCCCTTTCGTCGACCGCTATTGCCATGCGCATCATTGAAGAGCAACGCATGATGCGCATTGAAGCCGGGCAATCGGCATTTGCGGTGCTGCTTTTTCAAGATATTGCGGTGATCCCTATGCTAGCTGTGTTACCGGCATTAGCCGGTGGCGCCAGCGGCAGCTGGCTCGATGTGGTCATTATGCTCGGTGCCGTTGTCCTTTTGCTGGTGGGCGGACATTACTTGTTACGACCCTTGTTGCGTTGGGTCGTGATGAGTCGCGTAAAGGAAATGTTTACCATTGCCGCCCTCTTGCTGGTAATCGGGTTTGCGCTTGGTATGCAGGCGTTGGGCTTATCGATGGCACTGGGTACGTTCCTCGCGGGTGTGCTGCTGGCCGAAAGTGAATATCGCCATGAGCTTGAAATTGCCATTGAGCCATTTAAAGGCTTGTTACTCGGTCTGTTTTTTATCGCAGTCGGTATGGCCGTCGATTTGGGTTTATTACTCGAATACCCGATTGAAATATTAAGTGCCGTTGTGGCCTTGATCAGCGTGAAAGCCGCCATCATATATGGATTGGTTCGCATGTTTGGCGGCAGCGCGAAATCGAGAAGTCAGGTGGCGCTTCTGCTCAGTCAGGGCGGCGAGTTTGCATTCGTACTTTTCACCGCCGCACGTGGTGAAGGTTTGCTAGACCCTGATCTCAATGCTTTCTTGTTGGTGGTCGTAAGCTTGTCGATGATGACAACACCCATCTTGCTGATGCTGCAAAATAAATGGTTTGCTCGCACCATTAATGCAGACGTGTCGTTGCCAGAAAACGAACAGTTTGATGATGAAGGTGGGCGCGTCATTATCACCGGGTTTGGCCGATTTGGGCAGGTGGTCGGGCGTTTGCTATTTGCCAACAAAATTAAACTGACAATCCTTGAGCGAGACCCGTCGCAAATCGCTTTGCTGCGTAGGTTTGGCTATAAGGTGTATTACGGCGATGCAACACAGCTGGACTTGCTGCGTGCTGCTGGCGCTGCATCCGCCGAAGCAATTATCATTTGTACGGATTCGCCGGAGGAGGTGATAGAAATTGTGACGATTTGTCAGCATCATTTCCCTAACCTCAAAGTGTTGGCGCGTGCTCGAAGTCGTGTTGAGGCGAATCAATTGCTCGGCCACAATGTGGACGGCTTTGCGCGAGAAACCTTTTTAAGCGCGCTGGATTTAGGTAAACAGACACTGATCGCCTTGGGTATGCATCCGTATAAAGCAAAACGAGCCGAAGCCTTTTTCCGAAAGTTAGATGAAATGCGTTTGCATGAAATGCAGCCTCATCACAGTGATGATGTATCGGCGGCGTCAAGAACGAAAGAAGCCCGTTTAGAGCTGGAAGAGTTGTTCGACCTCGAAATGAAAGGGGATACAGAGCGACACCAAAGCTGGAACAGGGAATAATATCAATCGCCGATTATCATGGGATAAACACGGCTGATTTGGCGCTGTGATTGATGGAATAAGTACAAGGACTGACATGAGTAAGAAACGTTTTATTGCTGGCGCAACCTGCCCCTCATGCAAAGAGAGTGACACGATGCGCTGGTGGCAAGAGCATCACGTGGAAATGGTTGAGTGTGTTAAGTGTGGCCATACTGACCGCCGCTCACCAATAGCATCGGAAGCTTCTGAGTCAGATCCAAAGCAAGAAGATGGACAAGTGATAGGGATATTTAAACCGCAGTGATAGTCGTAGCGAACAGTTTTCTGTATTATCGGCGCCGAAATAAGCAGGTGGCCATGATGCAAACTCGCTATGGCAGCACCCAGACTTAAATAACCGCTTCCGGAGTAAAGATGAAAGTCACTAAAGACGTGGTAGTAAGCATTGCTTACCAAGTGAAAAACGAAGACGGTATCGTGGTTGACGAGTCAACACAATCGAACCCATTGCAGTACCTTCAAGGTCACGACAACCTGATCATTGGCCTAGAAAACGCGCTGGAAGGCCGCGAAGTGGGCGAGAAATTTGAAGTGACTGTTACGCCGGAAGACGCGTACGGTGAGCACATGGACGAAATGGTTCAGCGTGTTCCTGCTGATGTGTTCCAAGGCGTTGACGAAATTACTGTTGGCATGCGCTTCCTCGCGGATACGGACCAAGGTCCAATCCCAGTAGAAGTGACTGAAGTTGATGGCGACGAAGTTGTTGTTGACGGTAACCATATGCTGGCTGGTCAAACGTTGACGTTTGACGTTGAGGTAATTGAACTACGCGAAGCAACAGAAGAAGAGATCGCTCATGGTCATATCCACCAAGAAGGTGGTTGTGGCGGTCACCATGATCATGACCACGAAGGTGGTTGTTGTGGCGGCGAAGACAAAGGCGACGACCACGAATGTTGTGGCGGCGGCGGTTGTGGTTCTCACTAATTGCTGAATGCCTGAGGTCGACTGACTTCTGATTGAAACGCCGCTTGGGAAACCGAGCGGCGTTTTTTTTATTCGTTTTGTGAAAAGAGAAAAGCGCTTTACTTCAACATCATCAAGTTCTTTAATTGGCCACTTAACCTCGAATCTTAAACGCCAAGGAACTTCTGATGCCTCAACCTTTCTCTATTGCTATTCACGGCGGTGCTGGCACCATCGAACGTAGCTTGATGACGCCAGAACTTGAGCAAGCTTATCGTGAAGCACTACGTCTATCTGTGCTGGCTGGTCATGCCGTATTAGTGTCAGGCGGAAATGCGTTAGATGCCACGGTTGCTGCCGTCACGGTGATGGAAGACAGCCCATTATTTAATGCGGGTAAAGGTTCGGTGCTCACTCACGAGGAAACGGTGGAGATGGACGCTTGCGTGATGAATGGACAGAATCTGGATGCGGGTGCAGTGACGCTTATTCGTCATATCAAAAATCCGATTCAGCTTGCCCGCGATGTCATGCTCAAAAGCCCTCATGCCATGCTGGCGGGGGATGGTGCAGAAGCGTTTGCATTTAAAGAATGTGGGTACGACTACACCGAGCAGGATTACTTCTTTACGCCGCGCCGTTACAACGAATTAAAAGTGATGAAAAAAACCGGCGGCGTGGCACTGTCAGAAGCGCGTTATCCCGATGAAAAAAAACATGGCACTGTGGGTGCAGTAGCGCTCGATAAAAACGGTAACCTGGCAGCAGCCACAAGCACTGGCGGTTTAACCAACAAGCGCTGGGGGCGCGTGGGTGACACACCTATTGTTGGCGGTGGTAACTATGCGCGCAACGGCAATGTGGCGGTTTCTGCAACGGGTATGGGCGAGTTGTTAATGCGCTGCACCGTGGCTGGTGATATTGCAGGACGCATGCAATATGGAGATGCCTCGATAGAGCAGGCCTGTCGCGATGTCATACACGGCGATTTTCTTGATCTAGGTGGTGAAGGCGGTGTGATTGCGGTTGACGCAAACGGTAAGGTTAACTTTGAACTGAACTGTGCAGGGATGTACCGAGCGACAGTTGACGAAAGTGGAAATGCGCTGGTGGCGATATTTGCAGATGAGGCGTTGAGGGTTGAGAGTAATAGCTAGGCCCTAGAACCTGGGGAGAATCGCTTGGTTCTTCCTCATACCTAGGACCTGTTATTGCCACACCCCACTCTAATAATGCGGTGGCGGCGTTTCTTCATCCATGCCCGCAATGTTAGCCGGTTCCATAGAACGTAGTTTGGAGACCAAAAACGCAATTTGCGTATTCATTCGGTCAATCGCCTTTTGATGGGCAGTCACTGCGTCATTGAGTTCTTCAATGGTGTGCTCTTGAAACGCCTGCTTGATTTCAAGATCTTCAATGTGCTTTTGTAGCTGTTGTTCAAATTCGGTCATGGTGTTTTCAATCTTCCTGCGCTATCCAAGCTTGTGCGATACCGGCTGATGTGCCAGAGATGACGCGTCCGGTTGGATCAATCGCCACATCATACACCACTGCACTTGGCGGCCGAGTATTTTGTTGCTCTACCGCCAACCAACGACCGAGATTATAACCCGTCCCCGTGTCCCAATATTCTATTCTTCGCGCGGGTGTTCCCGTCACCAATTTACTGCCATCGTCTGAAAAGCGGGCGGTGGTAAAGTTAGGGTAGCGGTGGAACATCTGCAGCTCGCTTATTGCCTCGCCCGTTGAAAGATCCCAGATGATGGCCGTGTCATCGCCGTCCGCGGAGAAGGCATATTTTCCAGTTCGGTGCAGTTCAACGCGTGTTATACGGTGGCTATGTGCAAATGTATTGATGATCTGCCCGGTTTCAGTGCTCCACAAATAAGCATTGTGGTCATTGCCGCCTGACAGGGCATATTTTCCATTGGGCGAGAGAGAGACACTGTTTACTTTTTCTTTATGAGCAAGGAACTCTAAGCGTCTTCCTGTGCCTAAGTCCACGAACAAGGCTTTGCCGTTTGACAGTGCAAGTAGGATTTTCTGGCCGTTGTTGCTGATGTCTAGGCCACGGATGATCCCGTCTGATATCGACCAAAGGCCTTCTGCTTGTCCCCATGCCAAATCCCATACTGCAAAGTTTTGCGATGTGGCAGAGACCGCATAGCGATTGTTGTCAGAGATCTGACTGGCGATCACTGTGCTCTTATCTGGGTCTTGATAGCCAAAATCAGCAAGTTGCTTATTTTGCATTAGGTCCCAGAGAACGATACCTTTTTCAGTCGATGCTATGAGGGCAAAACGCCCATCTCGGCTGAGACTGAAACTGGTTACGCCATCAGGATGAAGCGCCCAACGCTGGGCTTCACGCGTAGAGTGAAAGCATCCTGAAAGTGCTAACAGTGTCAGAAATAAGCAAATTGTGCTGACGAATTGTCGCATCACGCTTGTGTTCCTTATCTTGGACCCCTATAACGTCGAGTATATTGATCGTTTCGGGCTTTCGCATTTTTATCGCGTAAGCGAATGAGAGAAATGTGGTTTTTATACCAACGGAGTAACTAATGAAATCAGTTTTTAAAATGTCATTGCTGGCGGCCACCGTTGCACTGGCCGTAGGTTGTCAAGAAGACGCGAAAGAAGAAACCGTGAAAGTTGAAGCGCCTGTCGCTGTTGAAACCGTTACATTCGCCACTGAAGATGACAAAGCCGCCTATGCAATTGGTGCTTCGTTAGCGCAATATTTAAAAGCAAATCTTGAGCAACAACAAGAAATTGGTTTGGCACTAAGCTCTGATCTGGTTCTTCAAGGTGTACAAGACGCCTTTGCTGATCAATCAAAATTGAGTGAAGAAGAAGCACAAGTGGCATTGCAAGCGCTAGATCAGCGTGTTGCAGAAATGGCGCAAAAGCAATCGCAAGAGAAAGCAGCGGTTGCAGTGAAAGCTGGCGATGAGTACCGCACACAGTTTGCGAAAACCGATGGTGTAACCACCACAGACTCTGGCTTGATGTACATGGTTGAGAAAATGGGTGACGGTGAGAAACCAGCAGCGGAAGATACCGTTGTTGTGCACTACAAAGGCACCCTGACTGACGGTACGCAATTTGATAGCTCTTACGATCGTAACCAGCCAGCGACTTTCCCACTCAACCGCGTGATCCCAGGTTGGACAGAAGGTGTTCAGCTAATGCCTGTCGGTTCTAAGTTCAAATTCGTGATCCCTTCTGAGTTGGCATATGGCTCGCAAGACACGCCTGCTATTCCAGCAAATTCAACGTTAGTGTTTGATGTTGAGCTGCTAGAAATCAAAGGTAAACCAGCCGCTAATTAATACCGCCTTAAAGCGATAGCATTGGAACACTAAAAACCCCGACGTCTGTCGGGGTTTTTACATCTTTTGAACCAAGTCTGTTAGACTTATCGCTAGATTTTAAAGATTGCAGATTTCGTTTATCTTTTGTCCGTTGATGAGCGAAAACTAACAAAAGGAAAATAGGCCTGTGGTATCAACAGACAGTTTCGGTTCAGATGTGATCGTCGACAGTGACTTTATCGAAAGTAATCCTTTTACCGAACAAGACAACATTATCCTAAAATCCTATGAAGCCGTGGTTGACGGGTTAGCTGCATTGATTGGCCAACACTGTGAAATCGTGCTGCACTCACTGGAAGACTTGAATACGTCAGCGATTAAAATTGCCAACGGCGAGAATACTGGTCGTCAGGTTGGCTCACCTATCACGGATTTGGCGCTACGTATGCTGCGTGATATCGAAGGATCTGAACGCAACTTCTCCCGTGCTTATTTTACGCGTGCCAAGGGCAACACTCTGATGAAATCCATCACGGTGGCTATTCGCAATGGCGAAAATCGTGTCATTGGACTGCTTTGTATCAATATCAATCTGGACGCTCCTTTTTCTCAGGTATTGCAAGCATTTATGCCAACCGAAGAAGCACGTCAGGCGGTTTCTGCGGTTAACTTTGCCAGCGACGTTGACGAGTTAGTGGACCAAACGGTTGAACGCACCATCGAAGAAATCAACGCAGATAAATCCGTATCCAATAACACCAAGAATCGTCAGATCGTTATGGAATTGTTCGATAAAGGTATTTTCGATATCAAAGATGCGATCAACCGTGTGGCAGACCGTCTCAATATTTCTAAGCACACTGTGTATCTGTATATCCGTCAGCGTAAAGGTGAGGATGAGGAAAGATGACACTAGATTACGTCATCGTGGTGAGTGCGCCCGTATATGGCCGACAATCGTCACTGACAGCCTATCGATTTGCTAAGGCGCTAGTGGAGAAAGGGCACACATTATCGCGTGTCTTTTTTTATCAAGATGGTGTGTCTAATGCTTCATCGCTAACCGTGCCTGCCAACGATGAGTTTGATTTGGTCGTGGCATGGCAAACGTTGGCAAAAGAAAACAATACCGAACTGGAAACGTGCGTTGCCGCTGCGCTGCGTCGTGGACAAGTGAGCCAAGATGAAGCCAAGCAACATCAGTTATCGTCATCCAATATGGCAGATGGCTTTTCGCAGGCTGGGTTGGGTGCGCTGTCAGAAGCGATGCTTACTGCCGATCGCGTTGTGCAGTTTTAAGGTTCGAACATGAAGAAACTTGGATTTGTCTTTTCATCAGCACCGCATGGATCTGCAAGTGGGCGTGAAGGGCTTGATGCCGTTTTGGCTACCTCAAACTACAGTGAAAATCTTGTGTTGTTCTTTGTGGGTGATGGTGTCTTGCAACTTCTCTCGCATCAGCAGCCAGCTGACATTTTATGTCGTGACTACATTTCAACATTTAAAATGTTGGCACTTTGCGATGTTGAAGACATCTATGTTTGTGAAGCATCGTTGAGTGAACGCGGCTTGAGCAAACCATCGTTAGTTGTCGATGTCGATATCACAACGCCAGAAGTGATCGCTGAACAATTAGCTCAGTGTGCCAAAGTACTTCAGTTCTAAAAGTGCTCCAGTTTTAAAGGACAGACGATGCTTCATACAGTCAGTACTTCTCCTTTTTCGTCGTCATCGTTGAGCAATTGTTTGCGCTATTCTGACCCAAACAGCGAGATCTTATTGATCGAAGACGCTGTGATCGCCGCAATTGACAGCGGGGAGTGGCAAGAAGCGTTGACGTTGTCAGGACGTCGTATTTATGTTCTTCATGACGATGTGGTGGCGAGAGGCTTAAGTCGGGAAATTAGTAAGGATTTCGAACTTGTTGATATTAAAGGTTTTGTTTCGCTAACGGAGCAGCATGTCACGCAAATGAAATGGTGAATATTGTCTCTTTCGACTAGCGTAAAAGCTCAGGATAGCAGCGTTTACAAATTGCTCGATGCAAAGATCGTTGTATAAATCTTGACACCCAAATAGACGACGCCTAAAATTTCGCGTCCCTACTTCTGTGGGGCATAGATTTTTCACACATATACGTAAGTAATATCAGGAGCTATTTAATGGCAACTATTAACCAGCTGGTACGTAAGCCACGCATCAAGCAAGTTGCGAAAAGCAACGTGCCTGCGTTGGAAGCGTGTCCGCAAAAACGTGGTGTTTGTACTCGTGTTTACACTACCACGCCTAAAAAACCTAACTCGGCTCTACGTAAAGTTTGCCGTGTTCGCCTGACCAACGGTTTTGAAGTTACTTCATACATCGGCGGTGAAGGTCACAACCTGCAAGAGCACAGCGTTGTTCTTATCCGCGGCGGTCGTGTAAAAGACCTTCCAGGTGTGCGTTACCACACCGTTCGTGGTGCACTTGACTGTGCAGGCGTTAATGACCGTAAACAAGGTCGTTCTAAGTACGGTGTGAAACGTCCGAAGTCTTAATGGAATCCGTTAAGTAAGGCCAAACACTAATTAATTTGTAATTTTGAAAAAACTGAAAAGTTTTGGATAAAACCTGAAGAAGACAACGGAGAATTCCATGCCACGTCGTCGCGTAATTGGTCAGCGTAAAATCCTTCCGGATCCTAAGTTCGGATCAGAGCTGCTGGCAAAATTTGTAAACATCGTAATGGTTGACGGTAAAAAGTCGACTGCAGAAAAAATCGTTTATGGTGCACTAGAAATCATGGCTGAGCGTTCTGGTAAAGAACATCTGTCTGTGTTTGAACTAGCTCTTGAAAACGTACGCCCTGCGGTAGAGGTTAAATCTCGCCGTGTTGGTGGTTCAACTTACCAAGTACCAGTAGAAGTACGTCCGGTTCGCCGTAACGCACTTGCTATGCGTTGGTTGGTTGAAGCAGCGCGTAAGCGTGGTGAAAAATCTATGGCTCAGCGTCTAGCTAACGAAATGTTAGATGCATCTGAGAACAAAGGTACTGCTGTTAAGAAACGTGAAGACGTTCACCGTATGGCAGAAGCGAACAAAGCGTTTGCTCATTACCGCTGGTAATACCTTTTTAGGCGCGGCTTCTGCCGCGCCTAAACCCAATTCCAAGATCGACCTGAGTAAGAGGATACTACTGTGGCTCGTAAGACACCTATTGAGCGCTACCGTAACATCGGTATTTGCGCGCACGTAGACGCAGGCAAAACTACAACAACAGAGCGTATCCTGTTTTATACCGGTCTATCTCATAAGATTGGTGAAGTGCACGATGGTGCGGCAACCATGGACTGGATGGAGCAGGAGCAAGAGCGTGGTATTACCATTACCTCGGCTGCGACTACAACCTTCTGGCGTGGTATGGATGCACAATTCGCTGAGCATCGCATCAATATCATCGATACCCCTGGACACGTTGACTTCACGATTGAAGTTGAGCGTTCATTACGTGTATTAGATGGTGCAGTCGTTGTATTTTGTGCAGCGTCCGGCGTTGAGCCTCAGTCTGAGACTGTTTGGCGTCAAGCCGACAAATATCAAGTCCCTCGTATGGTTTTCGTCAATAAGATGGATCGTACAGGCGCAGATTATTTGCGCGTAGTTAATCAAATTAAAGATCGACTAGGCGCTAACCCTGTTCCAATTCATTTGAATATTGGCGCAGAAGATGAGTTTCGCGGTGTAATCGACCTGATCAAAATGA
Organism: Enterovibrio sp. FF113; assembly: GCF_041439165.1. NCBI lineage: Bacteria > Pseudomonadati > Pseudomonadota > Gammaproteobacteria > Vibrionales > Vibrionaceae > Enterovibrio > Enterovibrio sp. FF113. The sequence continues at coordinate 221,163 of NZ_JBGONO010000004.1, forward strand.
AGGCGATTAACTGGAATGAAGCTGATCAGGGTATGACCTTCAGTTATGAAGAGATCCCTGCAGACATGCAAGAGCTGGCTGAAGAGTGGCATCAGAATCTGATAGAAGCCGCTGCTGAAGCAAATGAAGAGCTGATGGATAAATACCTCGAAGACGGGGAATTGACAGAGGCCGAAATCAAGCAAGCTTTGCGTGAACGCACGATTAACAATGAAATCGTACTGGCAACTTGTGGTTCTGCATTTAAGAACAAAGGTGTTCAAGCGGTGCTAGATGCCGTTGTTGAATACCTTCCTTCTCCGGTTGACGTGACAGCAATCAAGGGTGAAGACGAAGATGGCAATGAGATCGACCGTCATGCAGACGATAACGAACCCTTTGCAGCACTAGCATTCAAAATCGCCACTGACCCATTCGTGGGTACATTGACCTTCCTGCGTGTTTACTCAGGTGTGGTTAACACTGGCGACACAGTTTATAACTCTGTGAAGCAAAAACGTGAGCGATTTGGACGTATCGTTCAGATGCACTCAAATAAACGCGAAGAGATCAAAGAGATCTGCGCGGGTGACATCGCTGCGGCAATTGGTCTGAAAGACGTGACGACAGGTGACACGTTATGTGCACTAGAATCTAAAGTGATTCTTGAGCGTATGGAGTTTCCTGAGCCTGTTATTCAGATTGCCGTTGAGCCACGCTCACAAGCTGATCAAGAGAAAATGGGTATCGCGCTGGGTAAGCTGGCAGCAGAAGATCCATCATTCCGCGTCGAAACGGATAAAGAGTCAGGACAAACCCTGATCTCTGGCATGGGTGAATTACACCTCGACATCATTGTCGATCGCATGCGTCGTGAGTTCAGTGTGGAATGTAATGTAGGTAAGCCGCAGGTGGCATATCGCGAAACTATCCGTGGAAGTGCTGAAGTCGAAGGCAAATTCGTCAAGCAGTCCGGTGGTCGCGGTCAGTATGGTCATGTATGGATCAAACTGGAGCCATCTGAACTAGGCGAAGGCTTTGTCTTCGTTGATGAAATCGTTGGTGGTTCAGTACCAAAAGAATACATCAGTTCTGTTGGTAAAGGCATTGAAGAGCAAATGAGTAGCGGTGTACTCGCCGGTTACCCAGTGCTTGACGTGAAAGCGACGTTGTTCGATGGCTCTTACCATGATGTTGACTCTAACGAAATGGCGTTTAAAATCGCTGCATCTATGGCCTTCAAGAAAGGTGCGCTTGAAGCGCAACCTGTTATTCTTGAGCCAATGATGAAAGTGGAAATCACCACTCCAGAAGACTGGATGGGTGATGTAGTGGGTGACTTGAACCGTCGCCGTGGTTTGATTTCTGGTATGGATGAAGGTCCTGCTGGTTTGAGAATTATTCGCGCACAGGTACCGCTGGCTGAGATGTTTGGTTACGCAACTGACTTGCGTTCAGCGACTCAGGGCCGCGCATCTTACTCTATGGAATTTAGCGAATACGCTGATGTTCCAAAGAATGTTGCTGATTCAATCATCGCACAGCGTTGTTGATTAGTAACTTTGATGCTGGCATTGTTCGCCAGCATTGATAAAAACTTCTGATCGCACTTACGACGGTAGGTGCGGCTCATAACTAGGAAGGAACACGATCGTGTCTAAAGAAAAATTTGAACGTACGAAACCGCACGTTAACGTTGGTACAATCGGCCACGTTGACCACGGTAAAACCACTCTAACTGCTGCTATCTGTACTGTACTGTCAAAAGTATACGGCGGTTCAGCACGTGACTTCGCATCTATCGATAACGCTCCTGAAGAGCGTGAGCGCGGTATCACTATCTCTACCTCACACGTAGAATACGATACTCCTTCACGTCACTACGCACACGTAGACTGCCCAGGACACGCCGATTATGTTAAAAACATGA